>CAMPIK010000183.1 GCA_946886325.1 uncultured Shinella sp. | reverse complement strand
GGCTGGCGCGGCGAGATCGACCATGACGACAAGATCCGCTTCCGCACGGAATTCGACCTCTACTATATCGAGAACTGGTCGCTCTGGCTGGACCTGAAGATCCTGTTCCTGACGCCGATCCGCCTGCTCAACACGGAAAACGCCTACTGATGAGCGACGCCGCCCTCCCCTATGCTCCGCCCTTCCGGCCGGGCCTTGCGGCGGTCGGCGTCATCGGCTCGGCGCTGGTGACCCTCGGGGTCTTCCTGTCCGGCTTCGTCATCGCGGAACCCGCTCCCTACGAGCTCTTCATGGCGGGCCTGATCGGCCTCTGGGCGATCGTCGGGCTTCGCATCTCGCGCAATATCGCGCCCCTTCTCGTGCTGATCGTCACCTACAATGTCGGCGGCATGCTGTCGTTGACGGTGATGCGCGAACTCGGCGGCGGGCCGATGTATATCGCCGTGTCGCTCTTCCTGGCGCTCTCCTCGGTCTTCTTCGCGGCGATCATCGAGGCGCGCCACCAGCGCCTGCCGCTGATCATGCGGGCCTGGGTCGCCAGCGCGCTCATCACCGCCCTTCTCGGCATCCTCGGCTATTTCCACGCCTTTCCGGGCAGCGAGGTCTTCACGCTCTACGACCGCGCCAAGGGCGCCTTCCAGGACCCGAACGTCTTCGGCCCCTTCCTCGTCGTGCCCTCGCTCTACCTGATGCATGGCCTGCTGACGGGAAAGCTCGCTGCAGCCCCCCTTCGCGTCATCGGCGTGCTCGTGCTGGCGCTCGGCGTCTTCCTCTCCTTCTCGCGCGCCGCCTGGGCGCTCTATCTCTTTTCGGTCATGGCGCTCGTCTTCGTCATGCTGCTCAAGGAGCGCACCGGCGCCTTCCGGCTGAAGATCCTGATCCTCAGCATCATCGCGATCGGCCTGATGGTGCTGGCGCTCGTCGTCGCGCTGCAGTTCGACAAGGTCGCCGACCTCTTCTCCAGCCGCACGCAGCTCGTGCAGGAATATGACGGCGGCCATCTCGGGCGTTTCGACCGGCATCGCATCGGCTTCCTGATGGCGATGGAAAATCCGCTCGGCATCGGCCCGATGGTCTTCAGCGAGATGTTTCCGGAGGACGAGCACAATATCTGGCTGAAGTCCCTGACCACCTATGGCTGGCTCGGGTTCGTCTGCTACGTGACGCTGATCGCCTGGACGCTGTGGCTCGGCCTGCGCTACATGCTGCGCGATCGCCCCTGGCAGCCCTACCTGATGATCTGCCTGATCGCGCTTGTCGGCCACAGCGCCATCGGCTTCGTCATCGACACCGATCACTGGCGCCATTTCTACCTGCTGCTTGGCGTGATCTGGGGATGTATCGCGCTCGAAAACCGGCATAATGCATCATGACCCGTCATGAAGGCCGGCCGGAAGCCGTGATCGAGAAAACGTTGCGCCCTATGCGGCTGATGCAGGTGCTGGAGCCGAGCGGCGGTGGCTCCGGCCGGCATTTCAACGACCTGTGCCGCGGGTTGAAGGCGCGCGGCCACTCTGTGCATGCCGTCTATTCGCCGCTGCGCGCCGAACGCCGCTTCGTCGACGAGTTGCTGGCGATCGGCGTCGACGGCGTGCATGAACTCCCGATGACGCGCGCGCCGGGGCCGTCCGATATCCATGCCTTTGCCATGCTGCGCCGGCTGATGCGCCAGCACGGGCCGTTCGATGTGCTGCACGGCCACAGTTCGAAGGCCGGTGCCCTGACGCGCCTGCGCCTGCCCGGCCGCCACATCGCCCGCGTCTACACCCCGCACGCCTTCCGGACGATGGACCCGACGCTCGGCAAGGCCGGGCAGATCGTCTATGGCGGCATCGAGAAGGTGCTTGCCCGCTACTTCACCGATCGCGTCATCTGCGTGTCCTCCGACGAATATGCCCATGCACGCGCGCAAGGCATTCCGCGCGAGCGCCTCGCAATCATCATCAACGGCGTCGAGACGCCGCCGCCGGGCCTGCGCCAGACGATCCGCGCGGAACTTGGCATTCCGGCCGACGCGCTGACCTTCGGCTTCGTCGGGCGGCTTTCGGCGCAGAAGGCGCCCGAGCGGCTGGTGCGGGCCTTTTCGCTCGCCGCCGGCAAGCTCGATGCGGCCCATCTCATCATGGTCGGCAGCGGCGAACTCGAGGAGGCGACACGGCGCGAGATCGCCGCCTCGGACCATCCCGCCCGCATCCACCTGACGAACCGCTTCACCGGGCCGGAGGCGATGGACGCGATCGATGTGCTCGTCATGCCGAGCCGCTACGAGGCGATGTCCTATGTGATGCTGGAAGCGGCCGCCGCCGCCAAGCCGATGATCCTGACGGAGGTCGGCGGCGCCTCGACGGTGCTTGCCGACGGCAGCAACGGTGTGCTTGTCGCCAATGCCGACGATCCGCGCCAGCTCGCCGCCGCCATGCTGCGGGTCTCCGATCCGGCCCGCCTTGCCCGCTACGCGCTCGGCGCGGCGGCCCGCAAGGACGACTACGGGCTCGTGCGCATGGTTCTGGAGACGGAAGCGATCTATCGCAGCGTCGCCCGCGCCTAGCGCTGGTATTGCACCGGCATTCGGCATTCCACCGGCGTTTGGCAAGACCGTCGTGAAAAAGCTCCCGAAGGCGGACACCTTCGAGAGCTTTTGTCTCTTCAAGTACAGTCGCTTCTTGCCGGCCTACCGCCGGATGGCCCGGGCGAGCGCGATCAGGATGCAGGCACCGATGAAGCCGGCGATGAGATAGCCGATCCAGCCGCCGAGCGACACGCCGAGGATGCCGAGGAGGAAGTTGGCGAGCGCGGCACCGACGATGCCGAGAATGATGTTCAGGAACACGCCCATGTTGCTCTTCATGAACATTTCGGCGAGCCAGCCGGCGACACCGCCGATGATGATGGCCGCGATCCAGCCGATACCTGCGTCTTCCATGGTAAGTCTCCCCAGAGAAATGAAAATTTGCCGCGGACGCGGCGTCCTTTAAATGCGCGAAAGGCGCCGAAGTTCCCGACCGGGAGCGCACCGGAGCCGATTTTGCGGAGCCCGGTTTTTTCGCTTGCACGCAAAAGGCCTTCCGACTATTGAGGGCGAGCTTGCACGCAAGCAGGTCGGAGCGTAGCGCAGCCCGGTAGCGCACTTGACTGGGGGTCAAGGGGTCGTGGGTTCGAATCCCGCCGCTCCGACCATTAATCCCCTGATTTAATTAGACTTTTTTGAAACGCAATAGGCGATTTCCCTGCTTTGCGGGGGAACGGGACGCGCATATCCGCGCGGAAAGTCGTGAAAAAGCGGGATCCTACTCGCCTGTCGCGGCGGCGGGTTCCAGGACCGGCGCATCGTCCTGCGGCGGGTTCGCGTCCAGTTCCGCGATCAATCGCTTCATCTCGCCGATTTCCCGGACCTGTGTTTGCAGAATCCCGTCGGCAAGCTTTCTGACGCGGGGATCCCTGATATTGGCGCGTTCGCTTGTCATGATCGCGATGGAGTGATGCGGGATCATCGCCTTCATGTAGCTCACGTCATCGACCGTTGCCTGGCTCCGGACCATCCAGAGGGAACCGGCGAAGGCAAGGACGCTTGCCGCAAGGATGGCAAAGTTCAGCGCTTTGTTGTGGTACATGTCGAGCATGAACAGCAGCATGACGAATGCCATCGCCGCACCCATGACGAGCGCCATCCAGGCACGGGTCTGGCTGAAAAGCACATGCTCCAGCGCATAGGTGTTCAGATACATGAGCGCGAACATCATCGCCGTGGAAACCGCCACCATCGCGCCAAACCGGCCGTAGTTCATCACCTTTCTCCCTCGCTTTGGGGAGGCAACGAACAATGGTCGAAATCGTTCAATCGATGGTGTGCCGGCCGATGCGGAATCGGCTGCTACTCTGCCGGTGCGCCTGCCCTCACCGCAACCGCATGCGTGTCATCGCGCCTTGCGGCCGCCATAACCCGATCCCATCTCTTGCCATCGGATGCCCATTCCGGGCGAGGACGGAGAGGAGGACACACATTGCAGGGTACCGGGCCGTTCCCGAGTTGCGAGGAGGCGATTGCGCCGGCTTTGGCCTCGCTCATGCGCCGCGCCATGCTCGCGGGCTGGACAGAGGAGGAAATTCGCGTGGCGATCGTGGCGCTGGCCGACCGACAGCCCGACGATAGTGGTGGTGAGAAGGACGGCGTTTTCGGGAAGGTCGGGATAACGGCTTCCACCAATTGCATTCGCGGGCGCGGCGCTTCGCCGGCTTGCGAACCGGACGAACTGGACGTCGCCGACTGGAACGAGGAGGACCACGCGACTGCGCGTCTCCTCGAGGACGTCTTCGCGCCTGATGTGATCCGGGGCATTCTGGCCAAAAGGCGCCAGAAGCAGACCGTCACGATCCGCCTCGACCTGGAACTGATCGAAGCCTTCACGGCCGAGGGCGGCGATTGGCATGCCCGCATCAACGATATGCTGCGTGCTGCAAGGAAGGCGACGGAGGGAGGCGCATAGGCGCAGGCGGTCGAACGCCGCCTGTTCGGTCAGCGACGCCCTCACCTTGCGAAGACTATCCCGACCTTTTCCCTCGAAGACACCAATATTGTCCTTCCGGCAGCCGTTCACACGCTGTCTTTACTGAAGTGCGCCGGCAAAGCCGCCTTCTCATCCTTTCTGCGCCTGATATGATCGGCATTCGGCACTTGTGGAGGGACTGTCATGCCGCGCATCGCCCAGCTTTACTTCAAGACAGCCATCATCTTCCTCATTCTCGGCATCGGCCTCGGGCTTCACATGGCGATCGGGCAGGATCACAGTGCGACCGGTGCGCATGCCCATGCGAACCTTCTCGGCTGGGTGACGATGGCGATTTTCGGCGGATACCACGCGCTCAATCCGGAAAAGGCGAACAGCCGCTTCGCTCTTCTCCAGTATGGCGTCTACACCGCCGGCGTCGCGCTCATGATTCCGGCCCTCTATCTGATGCTGACCGGGCGGCCGGAGTTCGAGCCCGTCGTCGCAATCGCCTCGATCATCACCTTCATCGGCGTTCTGATGTTCGCCGTTATCATCTTCGGGCGCGCCGCTTCCGTCGCAAGGCCGACGGCCATCGCCCGCTGACGAGGCGGCCGTCGCAATCGTCAATCTGCCCGGCGCCGCAAGTCTCAAGCCGCGTCGCAGGCCCTCTGCGCAAACTCCAACCGGGGCGGGAGCGGAACTTCCCTCCCCGGCCGACGTTTCCTGTCATCGAATAAGCACCGAACAGGGAGCCAAATCATGAACCAGATCATCTATCTCGTCGGCCTCGTCGTCATCGTCGTCGCAATCCTCTCCTTCCTCGGCCTCGGCTGAGACCGAGGGAGAGGCAGATGGACCACGATCGCGAAGACCACATCCGAAAACGCGCCTACGCGCTTTGGGAACAGGCCGGCCGGCCCGAGGGTGAAGAAACCGCCCATTGGGCGCAGGCCGAACACGAAATCGAGAAGGGCGAAGGCGAAATCGGCGGAGACGATGTGCCGAACCTCGGCGCGCTCCGGGAAGCGGCCCGCCAGCACAGCGATGCCTTCATCGTTGCGACGGACCTGGAAGACGCCGACCAGCGCGAGGCCGCTCCGGGAACACGGGAGCAGCCTTAGCGCCGGAGACATTGTCCGTTAGACCCGGACGTCTCCCCGCTCACCGAACCTGATCGAGAAGCCGCTTGCACTCCAGCAGATCGTAAAGCGCTTCCTGCAGGAGGGCGCGATCTTCCTTGCCG
>CAMPIK010000182.1 GCA_946886325.1 uncultured Shinella sp. | reverse complement strand
GCTCGGTATTGTTCTGCCAGTAGGCGGAAAGATCGAAGTTCTCGGGCCGCTCGGGCTCGTCCTCAAGGGTGGCTCCGCGTCCCGGGTCTTCTCCCCCTTCCAAGCCCGGTAGCGCATCCTGATCCGGTTCGAGTTCCAGACGGCACCGGCAATCGCCTGAAGATAGTGCGGCTGTTCCGCCTCCCCGAACCAGGCAGGCGTATCGAGGTGGAACCGCGATTTCGTGCGCGCGGCACTTTTGCGCAGGTCCTCGGGCAGAGCTGCGGCCAGCTTGTCCTGCGCACCCGCCATCAGCGACCCGAGGCCGAGGTCGGCGGCGGGACCAGGCAGACCGGACAGGAAAATCGTCTGCGCCTCCTGCGGCGACAGCCCGTTGAGCCGCACCCGGTATCCGTCGAGCAGCCGATAGCCGCCGTCCGATCCCCGCTCGCTGTAAACAGGAATCCCGGCAGCCGACAGCGCATCGACATCGCGGTAGATGGTGCGGACCGAGACCTCGTTTTCGGCCGCCAGCACCTCGGCCGTCACGCGGCCCCGCGCCTGCAGCGTCGTCAGGATGTTGATCAGCCGGCTCGCCCGCACGAAAAAATCTCCGTTTCCGCCGTCGAGCTTAAACCAACCTGACACAGGATGACAGGTATGGGGCGCTACTCTCGTCGCATCAGCTTCTCGCACGAAAGGAAAAGACCATGGCGACCAGCGACAGGATCACGCTCTACTACTCCCCGCAGACCCGCGCGACCGGTGCCCGCATTCTGCTCGACGAACTCGGCGCTTCCTACGATCTGCACGTGCTGAACATGAAGGCAGGCGAACAGCGCCAGCCGGCCTATCTGAAGATCAACCCGATGGGCAAGGTTCCGGCGATCCACCACGGCGATGTCCTGATCACCGAGCAGTCGGCGGTCTATCTCTATCTCGCGGACCTTTTTCCCGAAGCAGGCCTGGCGCCTGACATCGGCGATCCGGACAGGGGCACGTTCCTGCGCTGGATCGTCTTCTATTCGTCCTGCTTCGAGCCGGCTGTCGTCGACCGCTCGCTGAACCGCGAACCGCCGCCGCCGCAGAGCGCCTCCTATGGCGATTTCGAAACGATGCTCGCAACGCTCGAAGCGGCGCTGAAGCCCGGCCCCTACCTGCTTGGCGAGCGCTTCTCGGTCGCCGACCTTCTCTGGGGCATGGCGCTTCACTGGACGACGATGTTCAATCTGGTGCCGATGCGCCCGGTCTTCGAGGACTATATCGGCCGGATCGCCGCCCGGCCGCATTTCCGCGCCGTCAGCGAGGCCGACGCCGCCATGGCGGCCGAGCATGAGGCGGCCGCGAAGCTGTCCGGCGAACGGGTGGCCTGAGGCCGGATTTGGCGAAGGCGGCGGGCGCGATCGCCCGCCGCTTCAGATCCGGATCACATAGTCCTTGCGAGTCGTTTCAACGACTTCCCAGGTTCCCTTGAAGCCGGGCTTGAGGATCAGCCTGTCGCCCGCCTTCAGGTCGAAGATCTCGCCGTCGTCGGAGCGCACGATGGAATGACCTTCGAGGATGTGGAAATATTCCCATTCCTCGTAGATCACCCGCCATTTGCCGGGCGTCGATTCCCAGACGCCGGCATAGATGCCGCCTTCCGCCTCCTCGATGTTCCAGGTGCGGAACTGCGGATCGCCGGCAATCAGCCGCTCGGCCGGCGGAACGCCCGTCTCCACAGGCACAGTTGCGATGTCGAATGGCTGCGCCTTGCTCATGGTCGCTCCAATGCGGTGGTGGGAAAGCTCAGGCCTTGGCCAGCGCCTGTTCCAGATCGGCGATGATATCCGCCACGTCCTCGATGCCGACCGACAGGCGCACAACATCAGGGCCTGCGCCCGCCGCAACCTGCTGCTCCTCACTCAATTGCCTGTGCGTGGTGGAGGCCGGGTGAATCACCAGCGAGCGCGTATCGCCGATATTCGCGAGATGCGAGAACATCTCCAGCCCCTCGACGAAGCGCTTGCCCGCCTCGTAGCCGCCCTTGAGGCCGAAGGTGAAGACAGCGCCGGCCCCTTGCGGCGAGTAACGCTGCTGGAGTGCATGGTTGGGATCGTCGGCAAGCCCGGAATAGGTGACCCAGGAGACCTTGTCATGGCCCTTCAGCCATTCCGCGACCGCCAGCGCATTGTCGCAATGGCGCTGCATCCGGAGCGGCAGGGTCTCGATGCCGGTCAGGATCTGGAAGGCGTTGAAGGGCGAGATGGCCGGACCAAGGTCGCGCAGCGCCAGCACGCGGCAGGCTATGGCGAAGGCGAAGTTGCCGAAGGTCGAATGCAGGACCATGCCGGCATATTCCGGCCGCGGCTCGGAGAGTGCCGGGTATTTTCCAGACGCCGACCAGTCGAAGGTGCCGCCGTCGACGATGACGCCGCCCATGGAATTGCCGTGGCCGCCCATGAATTTCGTCAGCGAATGCACGATGATGTCGGCGCCGTGCTCCAGCGGCCGCAGCAGGTAGGGCGTCGCCATCGTGTTGTCGACGATCAGCGGCAGGCCATGGCGATGGGCGATCTCGGCGATCGCCGCGATATCGACGAAGGTGCCGCCTGGGTTTGCCAGGCTCTCGATGAAGATCGCCTTGGTCCTGTCGTCGATCTGGCTTTCGAATGTCGAGAGATCGCCGGTATCGGCCCAGCGCACATGCCAGTCGAAGCTCTTGAAGGAATGGCCGAACTGGTTGATCGAGCCGCCATAAAGCCGTCGCGCCGCGATGAAATTGTCGCCCGGCCGCATGATCGTGTGGAAGACCAGAAGCTGCGCCGCATGGCCGGACGCGACGGCAAGTGCTGCCGTGCCGCCTTCAAGTGCCGCGACGCGCTCTTCGAGAACCGCCTGCGTGGGGTTCATGATGCGGGTGTAGATATTGCCGAAGGCCTGCAGGCCGAAGAGCGAGGCCGCGTGGTCGGTGTCGTTGAAGACGAAGCTCGTCGTCTGGTAGATCGGCGTCGTCCGCGCGCCCGTCGTCGGATCGGGTTGTGCGCCCGCATGGATGGCAAGCGTCGAAAAGCCCGGTTTGCTTGTTGTCATGATTTCCTCCCGTCTGGTTTTTCCGCACTATTCCAGAGCGGCAGACGGGGGTCAAAGGAAGTTTTCGCGTGTCTTCGCAAGCATTTGAAAAGGGCTTCCGCCGCGTCAGCCGATGAGGCGCGGATATTCGATCGCCGGGCAGCGGTCCATCACGACCTTGATGCCGGCCGCCTCGGCCTTCTCCGCCGCCGCATCGTGTCGCACCGAAAGCTGGCCCCAGATCGCCTTCGGCGGCGTCTTCATCGCCAGCACCTCGTCGACCAGCGCCGGCAGCGCATCAGCCGCGCGAAAAACATCGACCATGTCGACCGGTTCTTCGATGTCGGCGAGGCTGGCGACGACCGTCTGGCCCTGTATATCCTTGCCGGCCTGCCCCGGATTGACGGGAATGACCCGGTATCCCTTGCGCAGCAGGAAGGCCATGACGCGATGGCTCGGCCGTTCCGGATTGGGCGAGGCGCCGACCAGCGCGATCGTCTTCGTCTGACGCAGGATGTCGGCAATGTAATAGTCCGGGTAGGTGTCGTGCTGCATGGGGGCTCCGGCGTCAAACGAGTCTCGTCCTGCGGCGAGAGTTGGAACAGTCACCCCCGATGTCAACACGAATTGGCCGCTTCGGCACGATCCACCGGATATTGGTCAGGACGCACGGCGCATCAGGTGCGGGAACTCGGTCACCGGGCAGCGATCCATCACCACCTGCAGGCCGGCCGCCTCCGCCCGGCGGGCCGCATCGTCGTCGCGCACCGAGAACTGGCCCCAGATGACGGCCGGCAGCGGCTTCAGGCGCAGCACCTCATCGACCACGTCGCCGAAATGGCTGGCGGCGCGGAAGACGTCCACCATGTCGACCGGTTCCGGAATGTCGGCGAGCCGGGCGAAGACCGTCTGCCCGAGGATCGTCTTGCCCGCATGGCCCGGATTGACCGGGATCACATGATAGCCCTTGCCGAGCAGGAAGCCCATGACACCGTGGCTCGGGCGGGAATCGTTCGGCGATGCGCCGACCACGGCAATCGTGTGCACGCTTCCCAGAATGTTGCAGATATAGGCGCTGGAATAGTGATCGTGGTTCATCGAAGCCTCCTCCGGCTGTCGTGACTGATCCGATTGCCGCACGGCCAAAAACGGTGCGCGCAATCTCCTCCGAAAGAGCATTCTACGCCCATTTCCTAAGAATTCTTGCCGGCAATTTGGCGCCTGCCGGGGCCGGTCTGCTCCGAAACGGCACAGTCCGGTCCGAATTTCCCCTATGAGAAGATGCGGATTGCCAGAATCGGCAATCGGGTGGAGAACCTCCTCGCGCGCTTCTCCTTCCCGCCGAGGTCACATCCCTTGCCGATCGACGTCCTGCTCCTCGTCCTACTCGGCGCGGCCCTGCATGCGGTCTGGAACGCCATCGTCAAGGCGGGCAGCGACAAGTCGCTGGACGCGGCGATGATCGCGCTCGGCGCCGGCGCGATCGGGCTTGCCTTCCTGCCCTTCGTGCCGCTGCCGAAGTCCGAGGCCTGGCCGTTCATCGCCGTGTCCGCGCTGTTGCAGTTCGCCTATTTCCAGCTCGTCGGCGCCGCCTACCGGGCGGGCGACATCGGGCTTGTCTATCCGCTGATGCGCGGCGCCGCACCGCTGATCGTCGCGGCAACGAGCGGCGTGATCCTCGGCGAGCATCTTTCCGCCGGTGCGGTCGCCGGCATCCTCGTCATCTCGGCGGGCGTGCTGACGCTCGCCTTCGAGGCCCGCCACGGCGGGCGGCACGCCATCCTGCTGGCGCTCGCCAATGCCTGCGTCATCGCCAGCTACACCTTCGTCGACGGCGTCGGCGCGCGGCTTTCCGGAAACGCCGTCTCCTACACGCTCTGGATGGCGCTGCTGCCGCCGGTTTTGCTGTTTTCCTGGGCGGTGCACCGGCGCGGCACGGCAACCGTCGTCGCGCATGTCAGGGCCAACTGGTGGCGCGGCCTCATCGGCGGCGGCGGCTCCATCGCCTCCTACGGACTGGCGCTCTGGGCGATGACCAAGGCGCCGGTCGCGACCGTCGCGGCACTGCGCGAAACGGCAATCCTCTTCGCGCTCGTCATCTCGGTTGTGGTGCTGAAGGAGAAGGCGAGCATCTGGCGCTACGTCGCCGGCGCGACGATCGCCACCGGCGTGCTGGTGCTACGGCTGGCGTAGGTTGCTGCGCCATGCTATGTACGGATTTCTGTACAGAGAGGCGAACCCATGAAGATCGTCAGCCTGTCCGAACTGCGCGCCAACATGGCCAAGCACTTCGACCGCGTCGAGGAAGATCATGACGAATTGATCGTCACGCGGCAGAACCGCGAGCCGCTGGTCGTCATGTCGTTGTCGGATTTCGAGAGCTGGAAGGAGACGATCTATCTGCTCTCCAACCCTGCCAATGCCAGGGCGCTTCGCTCCTCCATCGCCGAACTCGATGCCGGCGACGGTGTGGAGCAGGCGCTGGCCGATCCGTGAAGATCGTCTTCTCCGGCAACGCGTGGCAACAGTACCAGCACTGGGTGGCAAACGACCGCGCGACGCTGAAGCGCCTCAACGCCCTGATCGAGGAATGCCGGCGCACGCCATTTGCTGGGACGGGCAAACCGGAGCCGCTGCGCGGAGAACTGCGGGGCTGGTGGTCCCGCCGAATCAACGACGAGGACCGCCTCGTCTATCGCGTGACCGGCACGGCACCGGATCAGGC
>CAMPIK010000181.1 GCA_946886325.1 uncultured Shinella sp. | reverse complement strand
ACGGCGGCGGCGATGGCGACGGCCGAGGTGTCAGAACCGCCGCGCCCGAGCGTCGCGATGCGGTTGTCCGGGCCGATGCCCTGGAAACCGGCGACGACGGCCACCTGGCCCTCGCCCATGCGGCGGATGATATCCGTTCCGTCGATCTCCATGATGCGGGCAGCGCCATGGGCATTGTCGGTCCGGATCGGGATCTGCCAGCCCTGCCAGGAGCGGGCATTGATGCCCATCGACTGCAGCGCCACGGCGAGGAGCCCCGAGGTCACCTGCTCGCCCGAGGCGACGATCGCGTCATATTCGCGCGCGTCGTAGAACGGCGTGTTGGCGCCGGTCGCCTTCGACATGCCCTGCACCCAGGCAACGAGTTCGTTGGTCTTGCCGGACATGGCGGACACGACGACGGCCACCTCGTGGCCCGCATCGACCTCGCGTTTGACATGGCGCGCCACATTGTGGATGCGGTCGAGGTCTGCGACGGACGTGCCGCCGAATTTCATCACGATGCGTGCCATGTCGAAGTCTACCGGTACTGAAGAAAGGCGCACCCCCGCGCGCCGGGAAAGTCGCGGGGTCTCTTAGCGGATGTGCCAACGGGGTGCAATGGCCGGAACCGGTTTGCCAACCGCCGACGGCGACCTGTGCCTCACCCGGCCACCGGCTCCGCATCCAGGTTCACCAGCCAGTCGCGGAAAAGCCGCATCGCCGGCGTCGGCTGGCGGGACTGGAGGCGGGTCAGCCAGTAGCTTCCGCGGGATGTGTAGGTCTTGAAGGGCTGGCGGATCGCGCCGGAGGCGAGATGACGGGAGAACATGCGTGGCGGGCAAAGCGCGACGCCCGCACCCTGAAGGGCTGCCTCCATCATGCCGAGCGAGGAATCGAAGACGATGCCCTTCACCACGGGATTGGTGTTGGAGGCGCCGGCCGCCTTCAGCCAGCTTGTCCATTCGTCCGTGCGATAGGAGCGCAGCAGCGTCTCCTGGATGAGATCATCGGGTGTCTTCAGCCGTCGCGCGATCTCGGGAATGCAGAGCGGCGTCAGCGGCGCCTCGAAAAGCTCTTCGGCATCCGTGTCGTGCCAGGCGCCGTTGCCGAAGCGGATCGCATAGTCGAGACCTTCGGCGGCAATGTCGACGCGGTTGTTGTTGGTCGAGAGCCTGAGATCAACGAAAGGGTTCTTCTCCTGGAAATCGTCGAGCCGCGGCAAGAGCCATCCGACAGCGAAGGTTCCGACCGCCCCGACCGTCAGGACCTCCCGCAAATGCCCGCCCTGGAAGCGCTCCAGCATGTCGGCGACGCGGTCGAAACTGTCGCGCAGCACCGGCAGCAGCGCCTCGCCCTCCGCCGTGATCAGCAGGCCGCGCGGCAGGCGCTTGAAGAGCGTCGTGCCGAGCCGCTCCTCCAGCAGCTTGACCTGATGGCTAACGGCCGCCTGCGTCACGCAGAGCTCGATCGCGGCCCGCGTGAAGCTCAGGTGCCGGGCCGAGGCCTCGAAGGCGCGAAGGGCGTTCAACGGAAGATGCGGACGGACCATGATGACCTAGAAAAATTGGGGACAGCGTCGAGTTATCATCGTTTGCGGGGCAGCAGCAACCGCCTCTATCGTCATGCCGAACCCTGGAAACAGAGAAGTGGACGATGAAAATGACGAAACGGATGCGTATCCTCAGCATGATTTCCGCTTTGGCTCTGCCTTTCTTCACGGGGTCGCCAGTGGCCGCGGCACCCCGGATCGTCGCCGAATGCACCGTCGTTCTCGATGCCGTGACGGCAACCGTGCTCCATCGGGACGGCATCTGCGACCGGCGCGTCACGCCGATGTCCTCCTTCAAGCTGCCGCTCGCCATGATCGGCTACGACGCCGGCATTCTTGCCGACGAGCACAACCCGGCATGGCCATACCGGGCGGAACTCGACCGGCCGAAGCGCGAGCGCAAGACCGTCGATCCGACGATCTGGGAGAAGGATTCGATCCTCTGGTATTCCCAGGAATTGACCCGAAGCCTCGGCGAGGATCGTTTCGCCGAGTACATCGACAAGTTCGGCTACGGGAACGGCGATGTCAGCGGCGACCCGGGCAAGGGCAACGGGCTGACCGAGTCCTGGCTGGTCTCGTCCCTCGTCATCTCCCCGGACGAACAGGCGAATTTTCTGCGACGCTTCCTCATCCGGGCCCTGCCGCTTTCGACCGAGGCCTACGACCTCACCCACCGCATCACCCCGCGCTTCGAGGCAGCGGACGGCTGGACCATCCAGGGCAAGACCGGCAGCGGATGGGTCGGGGAAAAGGGCAAGACCGACCGCAGCAATCCGCTCGGCTGGTTCGTCGGCTGGGCGGAGAAGGACGGCCAGCATGTGGTCTTCGCGCGGCTGATCATCGGCGAGGGCAAGCTCGGCCAGCCGGGCGGTTTCATCGCGCGCGATTCGCTGCTTCAGGCCCTGCCCGAAATCATGAAGGACCGGTAGGCGCCGCGGTCAGTGCAAGCCGATGAACTGGCGAAGTTCCGGCGTCTGCGGGTTTGCGAAGACCGCCTCCGGCGGGCCGATCTCGTGCACGCGGCCCTGGTGCATGAAGACGACGCGGGAGCAGACGTCGCGGGCGAATTTCATCTCGTGCGTCACCATCATCAGCGTCATGCCTTCGGCGGCAAGCTCGCGCACCACTGCCAGCACCTCGGCGACGAGTTCGGGGTCGAGCGCCGAGGTGATCTCGTCGCAGAGCAGCGCGATCGGCTGCATGGCGAGTGCGCGGGCAATCGCCACACGCTGCTGCTGGCCGCCGGAAAGCTCGTCCGGATAGGCGTCGAACTTGTGGCCGAGGCCGACGCGCTCCAGCATCTTGCGCGCCATCGCATCGGCTTCGGGCTTCGGAACCTTCTTCACCACCATCTGCGACAGCATGACATTGCCGCCGGCCGTCAGGTGCGGGAAGAGGTTGAACTGCTGGAAGATCATGCCGACCTTCAGCCGCAGCGCCTTGAGGTGCACCTCGTCGGGAAGCAGTTGCGCGCCGGCAACCGCGATCGAGCCGCCGTTGATCGTTTCCAGCCCGTTGATGCAGCGAAGCAGCGTCGATTTGCCCGATCCGCTCTTGCCGATGACGGCGATGACCTCGCCCGGCTCGACATCGATGTTGATGCCCTTCAGCACCTCGTTGTCGCCGAAGCTCTTGCGGACCTCAGTGATTTCGATGAGCGACATTGAGCTTCCTTTCGAGGATCTGGCTCGATTTGGACAGCGGCCAGCAGAGCGCGAAATAGATGAGCGCCACGAGGCCGTAGACGATGAAGGGCTGGAACGTGGCATTGGTGACGACCGTGCCGGCCTTGGAAAGCTCGACGAAGCCGATGATGGAGGTGAGCGCCGTGCCCTTCACCACCTGCACCGAGAAGCCGACGGTCGGCGGTATCGCGAGCTTCAGCGCCTGCGGCAGGATGACGTAGCGCATCTGCTGGATGTAGCCCATGCCGAGGCTGGCTGAGGCCTCCCACTGGCCCTTGACGATCGACTGCACGCAGCCGCGCCAGATTTCGGTCAGGAACGCCGCCGTCCAGAGGATGAGTGCCACGGCGGCGGCAAGCCACGCCGGCACGTCGATGCCGAAGAGGCCGAGGCCGAAGAAGGCGAGGAAAAGCTGCATCAGGAGCGGCGTGCCCTGGAAGAGCTCGACGTAATATTTCGCAAACACCCGGCCGATGCGGGCGCGGCCGATGCGCATGAAGAGCAGCAGCAGGCCGACCAGACCGCCGCCGACGAAGGAGACGAGCGACAGCACGATCGTCCAGCGGGTTGCGAGCAGCAGGTTGCGCAGGATGTCCCAGAGCGTGAATTCGGTCATTGCGCGGCCCTCCGGGGAAAGATCATCGCGCCGACCAGGAGCAGGGCCTGCCGGAGCAGGATCGCCAGCAGCAGATAGATGATCGTCGTGACGAAATAGGCCTCGAAGGCCCGGAAGGAGCGGGACTGGATGAAGTTTGCCGCAAAGGTCAGGTCTTCGGCGGCGATCTGCGAGACGACGGCCGAGCCGAGCATGACGATGATGACCTGCGAGGAGAGCGCCGGCCAGATGCGCTGGAGCGAAGGGATGAGCACGACATGCCAGAACGTCTGGAAGGGCGTCATGGCGAGGCTGGCACCCGCCTCGAACTGGCCCTTCGGCGTCGCCTGGATGCCGGCGCGCACGATCTCGCAGCTATAGGCGCCGAGATTGACGATCATCGCGAGATTGGCCGCCGTCAATTCGCTCATCTGGATGCCGAGCGAGGGCAGGCCGAAGAAGATGAAGAAGAGCTGGATCAGGAACGGCGTGTTGCGGATGAGTTCCACATAGCCGGCGACGACAGGCTTCAGCCAGGCAGGCCCGAGCGCCCTGACCCAGGCGCAGGCGATGCCGAGCGCGATGCCGAAGACCGCGCCGATGGCGATCAACTGGATCGTGATGCGGATGCCCTTCAGGAGGACCGGGTAATATTCCAGCAGCCAGAGAAAATCGAACTGGTAGGCCAAGTGTCAGCGCCCCCGCACCGGATGAAATGGCGGTGCCGCCCTGCCCTCGGGCAGGGCGGCACAAGCGATCAGAGGTCGGCCGGGATGTCGTCGCCGAGCCACTTCTGGGCAATGGCGTTCAGCGAGCCGTCCGTCTTCGCCTCGGCGATGATCGCGTTCACCTTCTCGACCAGCGCCGGCTCGTTCTTGTTGAGGCCGATGTAGCAGGGCGAGTTCTTGATCAGGAACTTCATCTCGGGCCGCTTCGGCGGGTTCTTCTCAAGGATCGCGGCGGCAACGACGTTGCCGGTCGCCACGATCTCGACCTGACCGGAGAGAAACGCCGAGATCGTGCCGTTGTTGTCCTCGTAGCGCTTGATGGTGGCGTCCGAGGGCGCGATCTTCGTCAGTTCGAGATCCTCGATCGCGCCGCGCGTCACGCCGATCGTCATGCCGGCCAGATCCTCCGCCTTGGCGACGGTGACGTCCGCCGGCGCGAAGACGCCGTTGAAGAAGGGCGCATAGGCGGTGGTGAAGTCGATCACCGCCTCGCGCTCGGCATTCTTGCCGAGGCTCGAGATCACCAGATCGACCTTGTTGGTCTGGAGATAGGGAATGCGGTTGGCGCTCGTCACCGGCACCAGTTCGGTCTTCACGCCGAGCTTCTCGCCGATCAGGTTCGCCATGTCGATGTCGTAGCCCTGCGGCGCCATGTCGGTGCCGACGCTTCCGAAGGGCGGAAAGTCCTGCGGAACGGCGACACGCAGCACGCCGCGCTCCATGATGCCGGCCAGCGCATCGGCATGGGCGACCCGTGGCGTCGCCAGCGGCGAAGCGAGAAGAACGGCTGCGCCGAGCAGGGCGAGAAAGTGGCGTCTTTGCATGGGAATTCCTTTCCGGTGAACACGGCCTGACAAAACGCAATCTTCGTGCCACTCCCCGTCCCGTCGCGTTTGTATGCGCAAGACCCCCATGATTGGATACAATCTGTTCAAAAGCACGACGCCGCCCGCCAGATTGCCCATTGTTTAGGCGATGCGAGCGCATGCTTCTTGAATGCGCAAAAACCACGTCGAAGGCGGAATAAAGCTGCGGATTGCCGGCGCCGGGTGCTACAGTCACGGGAACAGCGCGGATTTCCCGGACGGATCGAGACGAATGGTCGATCCGGGGCCAATCCATTTTCGCGCGCAAGGACCAAGCGTTCCCATGCCGATCTTCTCCGTCCACCACACGACCCGATACGAATACAAGCGCCCCGTCGCCTTCGGCGA
>CAMPIK010000180.1 GCA_946886325.1 uncultured Shinella sp. | reverse complement strand
AGCGCAATCGCGCCTTCGGCCGTCACCGACGTCGCTCCCGCCGTGAAGGACGAGACGATCCCGGCGTCTTCATCCGGCCGCTGCTGGATCGTCAGGGAGGCGACGCCATCGGGTTCGGCGTCGAAGGGCAGCGGATCGAGACCCATTTGCCCGGCGAGAACGACCGTGCTCTGGTTCTCAAGCCGCATCTCGAGGTCGAAGTCCTCGCCGCTGACAAAGTCCAGCGCGGACGGGGCGGAAAGCCGTGCGTTGAGGCGGCCGCCATTGACGGCGCCCGAGAGGTTTGCGACCGCGCGTCCGGCCTCCTCGCCGGGCAGCGCCATGGAGAGCGTCAGGTCCGCTTCGTCGAAATAATTGCCGTTGCGCACGATCCGGTCGAGCACGGGATGCTGCGGCAGGTGCCGGGAGAGAAGCGTCAGAAGCGGGCGCATCGCATCTGCCCGTATCTGCGCGCGCAGGCCGGCGGCCGGGTTGAGCAGGGAGCCGCCCAGTGTGCCGTTGGCCGAAATCGCCGCGCCGGCGAGCGAGGCGACGTCCAGCCGTTCGACGCGCAACGTCCCGTCCTTCAGCGAGAGCACGGCATTGACGCCATGCGCCGTCTCACCGAGCGCCGTGAACGTATTGGCATCGAGGTCGAGCGCGATTGCATGCGACAGGACCATATCCAGCGATGCGTCGCCGGCCACCAGACCGGCAAGCGCCCGCAGCGATTCGACCTCGACCGTCTCGCCCTTGAGCTCGATCGACAGGCCGGGAGGCTGGTCGGCCAGCGACTGGCGTTCGATGCGGCCCTTGAGGATCGCCGGTCCGGCCGCGAGTTCGAGGTCCTCGAAGCGTTGCAGCGTGTCGTTGAGATTGACCTTCGCCGAAAAGCCCGCCGTCTTCAGGCTGCGTATCTCCGGATCGACGGAACCGGCGAGCCATGTGGCAAGGCCGGACGGCTGGTTGGAGGCGATCAGCAGGTCGCCGACGAAGCTGCGGTCGCCGCGAAGCTGCAGCCGCCCCTTGGCCTCGAGCGCGGTGCGGCCCGGAAACTGCGCTTCGGCCCGGTCGACGAGCCACGCATCGCCATCTGGCCTGAGGTCGAGCGTCAGTTCGCGCACCGTCGTATCGCCGACCACCAGCGCCGGCAGCTTCAGGCTCGCGCGCCCCGGCACCTGCGGGATCGGGATGTCGGCGGCAATCGAAAGCAGCGCCTCAAGCCGGCGGCGCGCGGAAATCTCCGGGCTGCGCTCCGTCTTGCCGGCCTCGCCGCTGTTGCCGATGCGGCTGACGTCGATCTGCTGGCCGTCGGCGATCAGCAGGAACTCCGGCACCTTGCCGGTATCGAGCGTCGCCTCGCCGGTCACGATATAGGGATCGGCGCGATCGCCCGCCTCGAGCCGGTATTCCGGAATGCGCAGCCGCTCGTTCGACAGTTCGAAGCCGCCGGATATGCGGATATGGTCAGGGGCCGGCTTGCCGTCTTCCTGCGGCTTTTCCGCAACCGAGAACGTGCCGTGATATTGCGGCTTGAAATCCACCACCTTGAGGTCGCCTTCGAGATCGGCGGTGAAGCCCAGCCGGTCGGGAACAAGGCGGGCGCGCATGCGAAGCGTGCCGGCATCGTCGAGCTGGCCGCTCGAAAGCTGGAAGGCGCCCGCCTCGCCATCCAGAACCGCCCGCCCCTCGACGCGCCACGGCCCGGCGAGCGAGCGCGCGGCGATCTGGGCATCAAGGCCCGTCACCGTGCGGGTGCGGCCCGTCTGCTCGTCGACGAACTCGACCTCGCCGCCGCTGATGGTGACGTTTTCGAGAACGACGGTCTTCGCCGGGATATCGGACTGCCGTCCGCGCGCCCAGTCGAGCGTGCCGTCCTCGAAGAGCTTCACCCGCGCCTTCGGCTCCTCGATGCGCATGTCGAAGATCAGCGCCTCGCCGCTGAGAAATGGCGCCAGTTCGGCATCCATGGAAAAACGCGCGACCTCGACCAGCGGCCGCCCGTCCTCCTGCGATCCGACGCGCACGTCGTTGAGGGTCACGGAGGGAAAAGGCAGGATTCTCGCATCCACCTTGCCGTGCACCACGACCTGGCGCCCCATGATGCGGCTCGCCTCGCGCTCGAAATCCTGGCGGAAGTTCGTCCAGTCGACGAACAGCGGCGCCAGCAGCGCCGAGAACAGCGCGACCACCACGAGGCCACCGAAGAAGAGCATGAATCTTAAGAGCACACGATCGATCCGAAGTCCCTTGAAGTTGCGTAACTATACGCAGCATAAAGGCTAATTGTATCACAGTCTGTGCAGAATTTGGGGCCGCACCCATTGCGGCGCCCCGGGCGTCGGGCAGTTTCGCCGTCCACCCGTGTCCTAAACAAGCGTAAAAATCTTTCCGGGATTGAGGATATCGTCGGGATCGAGCGCCGTCTTGATCTGGCGCATCAGGTCGATCGAGCCGCCGAGCTCAAGCGGCAGGAACGACTTCTTGCCCTGTCCGATGCCGTGTTCGCCGGTGCAGGTGCCGTCCATCGCCAGCGCCCGTTGGTTGAGCCGCGCGACGAAGGCCTCGACGCCCGCGACCTCCGTCGGGTCCTTGTCGTCGAGCACCACGCTGACATGGAAATTCCCGTCGCCCGCGTGACCGACGATCGGCGCGACGAGCCCGCTTTCCGCGATATCCGCTTCGGTTTCGGCGACGCAGTCCGCAAGGCGCGAGATCGGCACGCAGACATCGGTCGCCAGCACCGCGCAGCCCGGACGCAGGCTTTTCGCCGCCCAGTAGACGTCATGGCGGGCCTTCCAGAGCTTCGCCCGCTCGGCCGCATCCGCCGTCCACTGGAATTCTCCGCCGCCGCATTCCGCCGTCACGTCCGAAAACTGCGCCGATTGCAGGTTGACGCCCTCGGCGGTGCCGTGGAACTCGACGAAAAGCGTCGGCTGTTCCGGAAGGTTCAGGCCCGAATAGGCGTTGCAGGCCCGGATCTGCAAGGCATTGACCAGTTCGATGCGGGCAACCGGGATGCCCAGCTGGATCGTCATGATGACGGCGTTGCAGGCGTCGGTGAGGCTCGGGAAACCGCAGATGCCGCCGGCAATCACCTCCGGTATGCCCTGGAGGCGCAGCGTGATCGAGGTGAGCACGCCGAGCGTGCCTTCGGCCCCGACGAAAAGCCGCGTCAGGTCGTAGCCGGCGGACGATTTTCGCGCGCGCCGGGCGGTGCGGATTTCCTCGCCCTTCGCGGTGACGGCGGTGACGGCCAGCACATTGTCCTTCATCGTGCCGTAGCGCACCGCATTCGTGCCGGACGCACGCGTCGAGGCCATGCCGCCGATCGAGGCATTGGCGCCGGGATCGATCGGAAAGAACAGCCCCGTATCGCGCAGGTAGGCGTTCAATTCCTCGCGGGTGATGCCCGGTTCGACCGTGCAGTCGAGGTCCTCGGCATTGACTTCCAGAACGCGATTCATCCGGCTGAAATCGATCGATATTCCGCCGTTCGGCGCATTGACCTGGCCTTCCAGCGACGAGCCGGTGCCGAAGGGAACGACGGGAACCTTGTGGCGCGCGCAAAGCTTGACCGCGACCGTCACGTCGTCGGCGCTTTCGGCAAAGAGCACGCCGTCAGGCAGTTGCGAGGGAATATAGGTGGTCGTGTGGGCGTGTTGCGCCCGGATCGCCTCACCGGTCTGGAAGCGCTCGCCGAATGCCGACCGGAAATCCGATAGAGCGGCGGTGATGCCCGCCTCGTTGCGCAGACCGCCCTTGATGTCCGCAAGCGCCATGACGACCCTCCCTGTTTTCGGCCGTTATGGGCGGAACGGCGCGGTGCTGTAAAGACGCAAATTGTCCAACGGTCGGCAGCAGAGGGACCGGCAGCAACAGGAATTGTCCGGAACGGACAGCAACCGCCTGCCCTATTCCGCCGGTTGCGCCCCCGCCTCGATCGCCGCCGCCGCTTCCATCTCCTTGCGAAGCCGCCGCTCCTCGTCCGCATGGGGCGTGGTGAAGCGGGCGATCGACAGATAGGCGACCGGCGTCAGATAGAGCGTGACCACCGTCGCAAGTCCGAGGCCGCCGACGAGCACCCAGCCGAGCGCGATACGCGCTTCCGCGCCGGCCCCGCTCGCCAGAACCAGCGGCACGGCGCCGACGATGGTCGCGATCATCGTCATCATCACCGGGCGCAGGCGGATATTCGCGGCATCCTCGATGGCGCTTCTCACATCCTGCCCGCGATCGCGCAGCTGGTTGGCGAATTCGACGATCAGGATACCGTTCTTCGCCATGATGCCGACCAGCATCACCAGCCCGATCTGGCTGTAGATGTTGAGCGTCGTGCCGGTCAGGATCATCGCGAAGATGGCGCAGGCAAGCCCGAGCGGCACCGTCGCCATGATGATGACGCCGCTGACGAAGCTCTCGAACTGGGCGGCGAGCACAAGATAGATGATGATGAGCGCAAAGCCGAAGGTGATGAAGAGACCGCTGGAATTTTCCTCCAGCGTCGCCGCCTCCGCCATCGGGATCAGCCGCGCACCCTCAGGCATGAGCGGCTCGGCCATTTCCTCGACCATCGCCAGCGCTTCGCCGAGCGGTAGGTCGGGCGCAAGGCCCGCCGACAGCGAGACGGACCGCAACTGCTGCTCGCGCGAAAGCTGCGGCGCGACGGCCTTTTCCTCGAGCGAGGCGATCGACGACATCGGCACGATCTTGCCGTCGCCGGTCTTCAGGAAGATGTTTTCAAGGTCGGTCGGGTCGTTGATCGGATTGGTGGTGGAGGACAGGATCACGGGATAGGCTTGACCGTCCACGAAGATATCGACGACGCTGTTGCCTTCAAGCATCGCCTGGAGCGCCGGCGACAGGCCGGTGATGTCGATGCCGAGATCGGACGCCCGTTCACGGTCGATCGTGACGGAAAGCTGCGCCTGGTTCGGCTCGTAGTTCAGCCGCACGTTCTCGAACCGGCCGCTATCCTCGATCTTGCGCACCAGTTCGGCGGCAGCGGCACCCAGCTTGTCGTAATTGTTGCCGAGCATCGCCACCTGCAGCCCGCTGCCCGCACCTCGGATGCCGAGACTGTTCGGCTGGATCGCGAAGGCGCGCACCGACGAGACCTTGGCTGCGGCGGCGTTGATGTCCTTGACGATCTCCTGCTGCGTGCGGTCCCGCTCGTGCCAGGGCGCAAGGGTCATCACCATGAAGCCGCTGTTCGTCGACCCGCCCTGCCCCGAGATCGAGAAGATATTGACGATCTCGCCGGCATCGAAGATCGGGCGCAACTGGTCCTCGATCCGCTTCATCTGCTCCTGCGCATATTCGAGCGAAACGCCTTGCGGCGCGTTGATGCGCATGAGCACCACCGAGCGATCCTCGCTCGGCGTCAATTCGGATTTCAGCGTGAAAAAGCTCGTCGCGCCGGCAAGGGTGAACAGAACCGCGACCAGAAACACCACCAGCGGCGCATTGAGGCAGGCGCGCAGCGTCGACCGATAGGCCCGCGAGGCCAGGCCGCCGAAACGCGCCAAAAGCCCCGTGCGTGGCTCGTGTCCCTCCGCCTTCAACATGCGCGATGCCAGCATCGGGCAGAGCGTCAGCGCGACGAAGGAGGAGAGCAGGATTGCGAAGGCGAGCACGAAGCCGAACTCGCGGAAGAGTCGACCGGTCTGCCCCGGCAGGAAGGAGAGCGGTATGAAGACCGCCGCCAGCGTCGCCGTCGTGGCGATGACCGCGAAGAACACCTCCAGCGTGCCGTGCACCGCCGCCGCCCGGGGCCCCAGCCCCTAGGAGCGCCGGCGAACGATGTTTTCAAG
>CAMPIK010000179.1 GCA_946886325.1 uncultured Shinella sp. | reverse complement strand
AGATCCTCGCGGGCAATTCGAGCATCGTCGTCTTTCCGCTGGCATTGCTGCTCGTCTACCTCGTTCTCGCCGCGCAATATGAAAGCCTGACGCTGCCGATCGCGATCATCATGATCGTGCCGATGGGCGTTCTCGCGGCGCTGGCCGGCGTCTGGTACACCGGCGGCGACAACAACATCTTCACCCAGATCGGCCTCGTGGTCCTTGTGGGCCTATCGGCGAAGAACGCCATCCTGATCGTCGAATTTGCGCGCGAGCTGGAATTCGAGGGACGGACGCCGGTGCAGGCGGCGATCGAGGCAAGCCGCCTCAGGCTCCGCCCGATCCTCATGACCTCCATGGCCTTCATCATGGGCGTCGTGCCGCTGGTGCTCTCCACAGGCGCCGGCGCCGAGATGCGCGCCGCCATGGGCCTCGCCGTCTTCTCCGGCATGATCGGCGTCACCCTCTTCGGCATCTTCATGACGCCGGTCTTCTACGTGCTACTGCGCAGGCTCACCGGAAACCGCCCGCTCGTGCAGCATGGAAAGACGGCGGAGGATGCAGGACTGGCCGGCGAGACGGTTCCGCAACGGTGAAGAAACCGGGCGGCGGAGGCAGGCCCCGGCCTCTCCGCCGCCCCCACTCATCAGAAATAGTGCGCGTGAGCGCGACGAATGTCGTCGACCTTGGCAAGCGTGCCGGAGAGATGGCGCCGGACGGCGTCCTGGGCGCCGGCGACATCAAGCGCCTTCATGCGATCGAGGATCTCGGTATGGGCGGCGAGGATGGTCGCGGCCTTGCCGGGGTCCATCAGGTTCAGCCGGCGCAGCCGGTCGATATGGCCGGAGCGCGACTGCACGACCTGCCAGAGGTCGGGCACGCCGGCCGCCTCGAACAGCATCTGGTGAAACTGCCGGTCGAGCTGGCCGAAGCGGGCGAGGTCGCCATCGACGGTGAGCGCCGTCTCCTGCTGCCGCACGATCCGCATCGCCTGCCCGACCGCCGGTTGCCCGGCTTCGGTGGCAAGCGCCCGCACGACTTCCAGCTCCAGCGACATGCGCAGGAACTGCGTCTCGCGCGCCTGCTTGAGATCGATCCGCGTCACTTCGGTCCGCGACTGCGGATAGATGACGACAAGCCCTTCCTTTTCCAGCATCTGCAAGGCATCGCGCACCGGCGTCTGGCTGACGCCGTAGCCGGCCGCTAGGTCGTTGCGCGATAGCTGCAGGCCGGGCGGCAGCTCCAGCGCGATGATGCGCCCGCGCAGGAGGTCATAAAGCTGGTGTGCCGTCGAGGTGCGTCGGATCGTCGTCACGGGCGCCTGCTCGGCGGCGCGGTCGGGCAACGGGCTGGCTGATGGCATTGGCGTTTCCTCGATGAACGATTCACTATAGCGCGGCGATTGACAGTGCGAAACTAATATATTAGTGCATTTATGCAGGAGATGGAGGTCTCCGCGATTTTTCCATGGGAGGACAGAATGAACGTCAAGCTTACCCTGCTCGCCGGCTGTGCCGCGCTTGCCTTCGCATCCGCCGCCCGCGCGGACACCTATTCCATCCAGTCGTCGTTCAATGCCGGCGATTTCTCCATGACCTATCTCACCGAGAACTGGCTGCCGAAGATCAAGGAGATGACCGGCGACCGGATCGAGATCACGCTGACGCCGAACGCGTCCGTCGTGCCGGCCAAGGAGACGCCGGAGGCAGTCGCAGCCGGCGTCATCGACGGCGATTTCACCTCGGTCAACTATTTCTCCGGCATCGAGCCCGCCTTCGCCATCATGGCGGACCTGATCTCAGGCTACGACACCCCTGCCCAGATGCTCGGCTTCTGCAAGGACGACCGCGGCGAGGAGATGCAGCAGAAGATCCTCGACAGCGTCACCGGCGGCGAGGTCCATCTGATCGCCTGCGGTCCCTATAGCCGCGAATCGCTGCCGGCACGCACGCCGATCCGCACCTTCGAGGATCTCCAGGGCAAGAAGATCCGCGCCCCGGAAGGCCTCGCCTCCGCCGTCTTCGCCTCGGCCGGCGCAAGCCCGGTCTCCATTCCCTTCTCGGAAGTCTACGGCGCGCTCGAAAAGGGCATCGTCGATGCGGCGGATGCGTCGGCCTATGTCAACAACGTGGCGACCGGCCTGCACGATGTCGCCCCCTACCCGCTCTATCCGGGCATCCACTCCATGCCGCTCATGCAGTTCACGATGAGCAAGGAGAAGTGGGAGGCGCTGTCGCCGGAAGACCAGAAGGCGCTGCGCGACTGGTGGTATGCCGCCATGGAGGACCTGACGAAGGTCGTCGACGAGCAGGACCAGGAGAAGGCCAAGGCCGATGCCGCCGGCGGCAAGATCGAGGTCATCGACTGGGCGCAGGAAGACCGCGACCAGCTTCGCGAGGTTGCCCGCGCCGAATGGCTGAAATTCGCCGAAAAGAGCGATCTCGCCCGCGAGGCGCTGGACGCCAACCTCGCCTACATGAAAAAGATCGGCCTCCTGAAGGACTGACATGCCGCCCGGCCGCCTGGCGGCCGGGCCTTTCCACCATCGCGCGGCCGGAGGGATCATGCGACACCTTCTTGCGCGCTATGCCGAGACCATGGACCGTTTCAGCGTCTTCGTCGGGCATGGCTGCTCAATCCTGTTTTTCGCCTGCATCATCGCCTCCGCGCTGGAAGTGGTGATGCGCTACGGTTTCGACAGCCCGACGACCTGGTCGACGGAACTGTCGATGACGCTCTGCGCCACCGCCTGGGTGCTCGCCGTCGGCTATGTGACCGAGCGCAACCGGCACATTTCCATCACCATGCTGGAGATTGTCGTGGGGCCGAGCGTCTGGCGCTATTTCCGGATCGTGCAACTCGTCGCCGCCTTCGGCGCGGTCTCCGTGCTGTCGATGGCGCTCTGGGGTCCCGCCTTGAAGGTCATCGGCCGGCCGGAATATTCCGGAACGGCGATGAACTCCCTGCAGCCGAGCTATCTCAAGGTGCTGCTGCTCGTCGGCTGCTGTCTCTATCTCCTGCAACTGGCGGCCAACATCATCCGCTGGTTCCAGCACACCGAGAAGGGGACTGTCGGTGGGCATTGAATATATCACCATCCTGATCGTCGCCTCGCTGCTGGCGCTGATGGCGATCGGCATCCCGCTCGGCATCACGACGCTGATCGTCTCGCTGGGCACCGCGATCCTCTATTTCGGCGAACGGGCCGGCTTCTTCATCGTCTCGGCCAATGTCACCGAGGTGCTGCACAAATACGAGCTGATCTCCGTTCCCTTCTTCGTCTTCATGGCGAACATCCTGGAACGCTCCGGCATCGCGCACTCGCTCTTCGAGTCGATGGCGATCATGGGCGGCCGGTTCCGCGGCTCGGTCGGCGTGCAGACCTGCATCGTCGCCGTCGTGCTCGCCGCCATGTCCGGCATCATGGGCGGCGAGATCGTCATGCTCGGCCTCATCGCGCTGCCGCAGATGCTGCGCCTCGGCTATGACAAGAAGCTTGCGATCGGCATCATCTGTGCTGCCGGCGCGCTGGCGACGCTGATCCCGCCATCCGTCGTTCTCATCGTCTACGGGCTTGCCGCGCAGGTCTCGATCACCAAGCTCTTCGCCGCCTCGATCGGCCCCGGCCTGCTGCTTGCCTCGCTCTATATCTGCTACATCCTCGTGCGCGTGCGGCTCAATCCGGCGCTCGCCCCGATCTACGACATTCCAGAGACGGGTTTGCCCTTCGTCAAGCGCCTGCCGTTCCTGAAAGGCGTCATCCTGCCGGGCATCCTGATCGGCGCGGTCCTCGGCGTCATCTATTCCGGCATCGCCACCGTCACGGAAGCCGCTGCGGTCGGTGCGGTCGGCGCCCTCGTCGTCGCGGCCATCAGGCAGGAACTGACCTGGGTCAAGGCGCGCGACGCCATGCGCCAGACGGTGCTGACGGTCGGCTCGATCATCTGGCTGGTGCTCGGCGCCGTGGCGCTGATCGGCATCTACAACCGCATCGGCGGCGGCGATTTCCTGCGCGGCATCCTGACCTCGCTCGACATCCCGCCGATCGCCGTCATCATCGTCATGATGCTGATCGTCATGGTGCTCGGCACCTTTCTGGAATGGATCGCGATCCTCTTCATCACCGTGCCGATCTTCGCGCCTGTCGTCATCGATCTCGGCTTCGATCCGATCTGGTTCGGCGTGCTCTTCGCGATGAACATCCAGATCTACTATCTGTCGCCGCCCTTCGGCCCCGCCTGCTTCTTCCTGAAATCGGTGGCGCCGAAGGAGATCAGCCTGCAGGATATCTTTGCCGCCGTGCTGCCCTTCATCGCCCTTCAGGCCGTGGGGCTGACGCTGGTGCTGTTCATCCCGCAGATCGCGCTCTTCATCCCGTCCCTGCTGAACTGAGGAGGCTTGGCATATGACCGACGACAAGAACCTCAACCGGGACCTGATGCGGGGCGACGCGGACATCGCGCCGGCGGAATTCGCCGACGACGAGGCGAAGGAGCCCGATTTCGGCAACTGGCCGGAGATCGTCGGGTTCGTCGCCACCGCGATCCTCGTCTGGTTCACCTTCGCATTCACGGGATAGATCGATGAAGCCCCGCAAGACCTATGAAGAGCTCCGCTCCGCCCGATGGATGGTGCCGGACGACCAGCGTTCCTTCGGCCACCGTTCGCGCACCATGCAGATGGGCTACGATCCGGCCGACTGGGAAGGCAAGCCGATCATCGCCATCCTCAACACCTGGTCCGACGCCCAGCCCTGCCACATGCATTTCAAGGACCGCGTCGAATGGGTGAAGCGCGGCGTGCTGCAGGCGGGCGGCTTCCCGATGGAACTGCCGGCGCTGTCGCTGTCGGAAAACTTCGTCAAGCCGACGACCATGCTCTACCGCAACATGCTGGCGATGGAGACGGAGGAACTGCTGCGCTCCCATCCGATCGACGGCGCGGTGCTGATGGGCGGCTGCGACAAGACCACGCCCGGCCTCGTCATGGGCGCGCTCAGCATGGGCCTGCCCTTCGTCTTCCTGCCCGCCGGCCCGATGCTGCGCGGCAACTATGCCGGCAAGTATCTCGGCTCCGGCACGGACGGCTTCAAATACTGGGACGAACGTCGCGCCGGCACGATTTCCAAGGAGGAATGGCAGGGCATCGAGGGCGGCATCGCGCGCTCCTACGGCCACTGCATGACGATGGGCACCGCCTCTACCATGACGGCGATCGCGGAAGCCATGTGCCTGACGCTGCCCGGCGCATCGTCGATCCCGGCGGCCGACGCCAACCACCAGCGCATGTCGACCCAGTGTGGCCGGCGCATCGTCGAAATGGTCTGGGAGGATCTGACGCCCGACCAGGTCGTCACGCCGGCGGCGGTCGAAAACGCCGTCACGGTGGCGATGGCGACCGGCTGTTCGACCAATGCCATCATCCACCTGATCGCCATGGCGCGCCGCGCCGGCGTTCCCCTCGAACTGGATGATCTCGACCGGATCGGCCGCACCACGCCTGTCATCGCCAATATCCGCCCCTCCGGCTCGACCTATCTGATGGAGGATTTCTTTTATGCCGGAGGCCTGCGCGCGCTGATGAAGCAGCTCGGCGACAAGCTCGACGGCTCGGCGATCACCGTGACCGGAAGGCCGCTCACCGACGGGCTCGCGGATGTGAAGATCTGGAACGACGACGTCATCCGTCCGCTGTCGAACCCCGTCTATCACGAGGGTTCGCTTGCCGTGCTGAAAGGCAATCTCTGCCCCGATGGCGCCGTCATCAAGCCTGCCGCCTGCGATCCGAAATTCCACCGCCATCGCGGCCCGGCGCTCGTTGCCGACAGCTATGCCGAG
>CAMPIK010000178.1 GCA_946886325.1 uncultured Shinella sp. | reverse complement strand
CCGCGGGGCCGGCTTCAGGAGGGCGAGGTCGGCAAGCAGACCCATCGATTCCCAGAAGACGTGATCGGAGACCGGCAGGTCGAGCGCGTTCGATACGCGTCCTTGTCCGGCTGTGACGGCCGGCATCAGCGGCGTCTGCACAGGCATCTGCGTTTGCATCCGCGACTGCGTCGCCTGCTGCGCGTGGGCTTCCGCCGCCGCACGATTGGCGGCGCTCATCTCCCGCTTCAGCCGGAGATAAAGCGACAGCGGCGCATTTTCGGCGTCGGGCGCCGGTGCCGGCGCGCTACCGGGAGCCGTCTGTTCGGCTGGCGCTGAAATCGTGTGCGGTTCCTCGACGATTGTCGATACCGGTTCTGCGACTGGAATCGCGGCGAGCGTTTCGTCGATGGCGTCGTCGGCAACCGGCTGGCCGTTGCCCTTGCGGGTCATGGCGCTTTCCGGCGTGCGGGTGAAGCGGACATTCGGACCGAGAACGAAGGCGCGCTGCCATTCCGGCAGTTGCACCAGATCGCCATCCGGCGTTCCCGCCTGCTTTTCGCCCGGATCGATCGGATCGTTGGATCGGGTTGCGGATTGCGGGACGGGGGCACGGGAAATACGCATGAAAACCTGCACGCAAGAGATACCGAAGGGCGAGAAGAGCCCGGACCCTTTGAATAGAAAATAAAGGTTAACGGCGCCTTTCCGGTCCGCATCTAATTGGTACGGCGGCTGGCGCGCGAACGGCGCCATAACTCAGATAATACTGATATCATTCAATAGCTTGCGGTGAATTTACCGGGGATGTTCGATGCGAATGCCTGTGTCCGCGCTCGCAGGCGCCGCACTCGGCGAGCGCTTCGATGACCTTGCACTCGGAGATTGTGCCGTGTGCGCAACTCTTGAGTGCTCTTTCGAGTTCGGCCTCCAGCAATCTCAGCCGCTCGATGCGCGCCCGCACGTCGGTGAGATGGCGGCGGGCAATGGCGTCGGCATCCGCGCAGGGGGCTTCCGGATGGGCGGAGAGATCGATCAACTGCCGGATCGCCTCGATCGAGAGACCGAGATCGCGGGCATGGAGAATGAACACGAGGCGCTGGTAGTGGCGGTCGTCGTAGCGGCGCTGGTTGCCGGCATTGCGTTCCGGCTCGGGCATGAGGCCGATCGTTTCGTAGTAGCGGATCGTCTCGACCTTGCAGCCGCTCCTCGTCGCCAGCGTACCGATCGGCAGCATTTTTTTCGTCGACATTGCTCTTGAACCTCTAGTCACTAGAGCAATTAAGGTGGGGCAAATCGAGGAGATTTGCAATGAACGACAGAACGGCAGAACCGCACGCGCATGACCACGGCGACCATGATCACCACCACGGCCACGAACATGGGCCGACATGTGCGCACACGAGCGACGGGTCCGAAGACGGTGACAGCGCGGTGGACCTCGGCGCCGGCCAGCACCGTTTCCGGGTCTCCGGCATGGATTGCGCAAGCTGCGCCAACACGATCAGCACCGCAATCGGCGGGCTTCCGGGCGTGAGCGACATCAAGGTCTCCGTTGCCCGCGAGATGATGACGCTCGCGCTCGACGAGACCAGGACATCTACCGCGACGATCGAGGAAAAGGTGCGCGGTCTTGGATACGGGGTCGAACGCGCAGACGCGCCCGATGCGCCGGTGCCGCGCCGCGCGGCAAAATCCTGGTGGAAGACCGCCAAGGGGCTGCATGCGATCATCGGCGGCCTCGCGACGATTGTGGCCTTCGGCCTCTCGGCCGTCAGCCCGGCCTATGGCGAAGGGCTGTTTGCCGTTGTTGCCGTTCTGCTGGCGCTGCCGATTGCCCGGCGCGCGGTTGCCGCCGCCGCCATGGGCGCGCCTTTCACGATCGAGATGCTGATGACCGTTGCCGTCATCGGTGCCGTCGTCATCGGCGAATCCGCCGAGGCCGCCGTCGTCGTCTTTCTCTTCGCGACCGGCGAGGTGCTCGAAGGCTACGCCGCCGGCCGCGCGCGCGCCGGCATCGAGGCGCTTGGATCGCTCGTGCCGGACCGCGCCATCATCGAGGAAGGTGGTACGCGGCGGGAAATCCGGGCCTCGGAGGTCACGCCCGGCATGATCGTCGTGGTCCGTCCCGGCGACCGTGTCGCGGCGGATGGCGAGATTGCCGAGGGGCTCAGCCATCTCGACGAAGCGGCGATCACCGGGGAAAGCATGCCGGTCTCCCGCGGCCCCGGCGACCCTGTCTTTGCCGGCTCGGTCAATATCGACGCCATGCTGAAGGTGCGTGCGAACAGGGCGGCGGCGGACAACACGATCGCCCGGATCGTCCGGCTCGTCGAGGAGGCGCAGGATGCCAAGGCGCCGACGGAGCGCTTCATCGACCGGTTCTCGCGGATCTACACGCCGTTGATTGCGCTGGCCGCCCTTCTCGTCGCCCTGCTGCCGCCGCTTCTTTTTGGTGCGGAGTGGCAGACCTGGATCTATCGCGCCCTCGCCCTGCTCCTTATCGGATGCCCCTGTGCGCTGGTGATTTCGGTTCCGGCCTCGATCGCCTCTGCCCTCTCCAGCGCTGCGCGGGCCGGCATTCTCCTCAAGGGCGGCGCGGTGATGGAAGCGCTGGCACGGACGGAAGTTGTCGCGTTCGACAAGACCGGTACGCTGACGGTCGGCAAGCCCGTCGTCACCGACCTGTTTGCCGTCGAAGGCAACGAGACGGAGCTGTTGTCGTTGGCAGCCGCCATCGAGCAGGGATCGAGCCATCCGCTGGCCGAAGCCATCGTCGAAGCAGCCCGAGAACGCGGTGTCACGGGGGCTAATGCCGCCGACATCAGGGCAATTGCCGGCAAGGGTGTCGCCGGTCGTGTCGATGGCAAGGCGGTCTTCATCGGAGCGCCGCGGTTCGCGGCAGAGCAAGGCGGCATTCCCGAGGCCCTCTCCGAGCAAATCGCCGGTCTCGAGGCGGAGGGCAAGACCGTCGCCGTTCTAGTCGTCGACGGGAAAGCTCTCGGCGCCATCGCGCTCCGGGACCAGCCGCGCGACGATGCGTCTGCCGGCGTGGCGTCCCTGCACAGGCTGGGTATCGAGACGCAGATGCTCTCCGGCGACAATCCGGCGACGGCCGCAGCGATCGGCGCGACAATCGGGATCGACCGCGTCCGCGGCGGCATGCTGCCCGAGCAGAAGGTCGAGGCCCTGCGGTCGGATGCAAGGCAGCGCCCGACCGTGATGGTCGGCGACGGCATCAACGATGCGGCGGCGCTCGCCGCGGCGCATGTCGGCATGGCCATGGGCTCCGGCACGGGTCTGGCACTCGAAACCGCCGATGCCGCGCTGATGGGCAACCGCGTCAGCGATGTCGCAAGGGCGATCGTGCTGGCGCGCGCGGCGATGGCGAACATCCGGCAGAATGTCGCCATCGCGCTCGGGCTGAAAGCCGTGTTCCTCGTGACCACCCTTCTTGGCATCACTGGCCTGTGGATCGCCGTTCTCGCCGATACCGGCGCCACCGTTCTCGTGACGCTGAACGCCATGCGGCTCCTCGCACCGCCCAGGATGGACCGCGACATCTGACCGCGGGCGAAGAAAGGCGTTGACCTTGACATCATGGGAAGGTGTACGACCTTCTCATCAAAGCAGGAAAGGTCAATGCCATGCTTGACAAGACAAGGCCGGAGAACCGGCAGACGCTGCGGCTCAATATCTCCGATATGAGCTGCGCCTCCTGTGTGCGCCGCGTCGAAAAGGCGATCGCCGCCGTGCCCGGCGTTTCAAGAAGCAGCGTCAATCTCGCCAGCCAAAGCGCGGAGATCGCCTTCGACGGCGCGCCCGATGCGACGGCCGTCGCCAGGGCCGTACGCGACGCAGGCTATGGTGTCGGCGAAGCCGTCATCGAATTTTCCGTCGCGGGCATGACCTGCGCGTCCTGCATCGCCCGCGTCGAAAAGGCGCTGAAGAGCGTGCCTGGTGTCGTCGATGCGACCGCAAATCTGGCGCAGGAAAAGGCGCGCGTCCGCATGATCGAAGGAAGCGCGACCTTCGACGATCTGGCGGCTGCCGTCGCGAACGCCGGATACGAGGCGGTGCGCCCGTCCGACACGCCGGACGCGGCGGATGATGAAGCGCGGCGCGACGCCGAGCAGCAGTCCCTCCGCCGCTCTTTGATCCTTGCGGCTGTCCTGACAGCACCGCTTTTCGTCATGGAGATGGGTGCCCATGCGGTGCCGGCTTTCGGCCATTACATCCACGAGACAATCGGCGCCGACACGAGCCGGCTCATCCAGTTCGTGCTGGCCACGCTGGTCCTCGCCGGCCCCGGATTGCGCTTCTTCCGCAAGGGCGTGCCGAGCCTGCTGCGCCTTGCACCGGATATGAATGCGCTGGTCGTGCTCGGCACGAGCGCCGCCTGGGGCTTCTCGACGGTCGCGACCTTCCGGCCGTCGCTGCTGCCGGGCGGAACGGCAAACGTCTATTTCGAAGCCGCGGCCGTCATCGTCACGCTTATCCTGGCGGGACGCTACCTCGAGGCCCGCGCAAAGGGCAGGACGAGCGACGCGATCCGGCACCTTGCCGGACTTCGCTCCCGCACGGCGCGCGTTCTCCATGATGGCAAGGCCGAGGACGTGCCGCTGGAAGCGGTGAAGCGCGGCGACACCGTCGTCGTCCGGCCCGGCGAAAAGGTGCCGGTCGATGGCGAGGTGATCGAAGGCCGGTCCTTCGTCGACGAATCCATGATCACCGGCGAGCCGATGCCGGTCGAGCGCAAGGCAGGCGACACCGTCACGGGCGGTACGCTCAACACGACCGGTTCCTTCTCCTTCCGGGCAACGCGCGTCGGCGCCGACACCGTACTCTCGCAGATCATCCGCATGGTGGAGCAGGCGCAGGCCGCCAAGCTGCCGATCCAGTCGCTTGTCGACCGGGTCACGGCCTGGTTCGTTCCGGCGATCATCGCCGTTGCGGCCGTGACCTTCGTCGTCTGGTATATGATCGGTCCGGAGCCGCTGCTGGCGCATGCGCTGGTCAACGCTGTGGCCGTGCTCATCATCGCCTGCCCCTGCGCCATGGGACTGGCGACGCCGACCTCGATCATCACGGGGACCGGCCGTGCCGCAGAACTGGGCGTGCTCTTTCGCGAGGGCGCAGCCCTTCAAGCCCTGGAAACCATCGACGTGGTCGCCGTCGACAAGACCGGCACGCTGACGATCGGCCGGCCGCACCTGACGGAGATCGTCACGAGCACGGGCTTCGCGCGCGACGACGTTCTTTCGATTGCGGCTGCCGCCGAGACGGGGTCCGAGCACCCGATCGCTTCCGCCATCGTCGAGGCGGCGAGAGCCGAAGGTCTGGACATTCCGTCGGCAGAAGATTTTCAGGCGATCTCCGGTGAAGGCATTCGTGCCAGCATCGCCGGTCGATCCGTACTCGTCGGGTCGCGGGCCTTCATTGCCGGAAACGGTATCGAGGTTGAATCGATGAGCGATGCCGCTTCGCGCCTTGCGGACAAGGGCGCGTCTCCCCTCTATCTCACGATCGACGGCAGGCTTGCGGCCCTGATGGCCGTGACCGATCCGCCGCGGGAGACGACGAAGGAGGCGGTTGCGGGCCTTCAGGCGATGGGGCTGGAAGTGGCGATGATCACCGGCGACAATCGCCGGACGGCGGAGGCGGTCGCCGCCGAACTCGGAATAAACAGGGTCGTCGCCGAAGTGCTGCCGGAGGGTAAGGTCCAGGCGATCCGGGAACTCTCCGATGGCGGCCGCCGAAAGGTCGCCTTCGTCGGTGACGGCATCAACGACGCGCCGGCCCTTGCCGCGGCCGACACCGGCATCGCCATCGGCACGGGCACGGATGT
>CAMPIK010000177.1 GCA_946886325.1 uncultured Shinella sp. | reverse complement strand
TCCGTCTTCCAGACGCCGAGGAGCATGCGGCGGAAGCGCTCGGCGGCCGGCGACAGGGTCGAGCCGCGGCGGCGCAGGATGCCGATCGTGCGCGAGATCTGCGGGTTGAGCAGCGGCCGCGTGACGAGAAAGGGGTGGTCGTCGGCCGGCGTCGCGGTGCGCGGCAGCACCGAAATGCCGAGCCCGGCCTCGACGAGACCGAGCGAGGTGGAAAGATGCGTCACCTCGTAGAACCAGCGCAGCTTGATGTTGGATTTCGCTAGCGTCGCGTCGAGCATGGTGCGGTTGCCGCTGGAGCGGTGAACGGTGATCAGCCTGTAGGGCGCAAGATCGTCCCAGCCGACTTCTTCCTTCTCCGCCAGCGGATGGTCCCGGCGCGCGGCGAGCACGAAGGGGTCTTCCGCCAGCCGCTCGAAGATCAGGTCCGGATCGGAGGTTCCGATGAAGTTGATGCCGAACTCCACCTCGCCACGCTCGACCGCCTGAAGGCCTTCGGTCGCCGTCAGATCGAGGATGCGGAAGCGGATGTCGGGATGTTCCTGGTTGAACTGCTTGATGACGGTCGGCAGGAAATAGAAGGCGGCCGTCGGCAGGCAGGCGATCGTCACCAGTTCGTTGCGCCTCAGACCCGGCTCGCGGGCGGCAAAGAGCGAGCCGTCGAATTCCTCCAGCATGCGCCGCACCAGCGGCAGGAGCTCAAGCCCGAGCGCCGTCACCGAGACCTGGCGGGTGGTGCGCTCCAGCAGCGGCGCGCCGATCGCCGCCTCGAGCTTCTGGATGCGGCGGCTCAGCGCCGGCTGCGACAGGTGCAGGCCCTCCGCGGCGCGGTGAAAACTCTCCAGCTCGACGACGGACAGGAAGGCGCGCAGGTCGAGAATTTCGCAATTGATGCTCATGACGCATCATTTCTCCAAAATTTTGCATTTCACTTAATAATCGATTTGCCCCATATCCGGCAACGGGGTGAGAAAACACACCGCCAATGGACCAAAGACCATCTCGGCGCTTTACCGCGCCCGCATTTAATGTGTACCTTTGTATACATTGATACGCAGTGCCATTATGGGAGGAACAGACATGGCAGATTTTACCCGTCGTCAGATACTTGCAGCCGGCTCCGCCGCCGCGGCCCTCGGGCTCGCCGGTGTCCGCCCGGCCTTTTCGCAATCGACCGTTGATTTCGCCGGCGAGACGGTGGAGTGGTGGATGCCCTTCTCCGAAGGCGGCGGCTCGGACGTCTGGGCGCGCTTCTTCGCACCCTATCTCTCGAAATATCTTCCGGGCAATCCGAACGTCGTGGTGCGCAACGTGCCGGGCGGCGGCTCGATCACCGGCTCGAACGAATTCGTCGCCCGCGCCCGTCCGGATGGCCTCGCGATCCTCGGCACGTCGGGCTCGACGCAGTTCCCGTTCCTGCTCGGCGATCCGCGCGTGCGCTACGACTATGCCAAGCTCATTCCGGTGCTCGTGTCGCCGACGGGCGGCGTCTGTTACCTGCCGTCGAAATTCGAGGTGAAGTCGCCGGCGGACCTCGGCAAGCTCAAGGACCAGGAACTGGTCTACGGCTCGCAGGGCGCGACTTCGCTCGATCTGGTGCCGATGCTCGCCTTCCGGCTTCTCGGCCTCAACGTGCGCCACGTCTTCGGCATGAAGGGCCGCGGCGACGGACGCCTCGCCTTCGAGCGCGGCGAAGCGACGATCGACTACCAGACCTCGTCGGCCTATCTGACCAACGTGGTTCCGCTGGTCGAGGCCGGCACGGCCGTGCCGATGTTCTCCTGGGGCATTCTGGATGCAGAGGGCAATGTCGCCCGCGACCCGACCTTCCCCGACCTGCCGCATTTCGTCGAAGCCTATGAAATGATGCACGGCTCCAAGCCCTCAGGCGTGGAATTCGACGCCTATCGCTCCTTCTTCGGCTCCGGTTTCGCGGCACAGAAGCCGTGCATGCTGCCGGAGGGTACGCCGGACGAGATCGTCGCGACCTACCGCAAGGCTTTTGCCGATGCCGTCGCGGATCCGGAACTCCAGAAGGCCAAGGTCGAGGTGCTCGGAGACTACAAGCAGGCGGTCGGCGACGACATCCAGCGTCTCTACGAAGTCGCGACGACGATCTCGCCGGATGCGCGGAGCTGGGTGCGCGAATTCCTCACCAAGGAATACAGCGTCCGCTTCTGACATCCAGACGCGAACCGGGTTGACCGCCGTGCCTTAAGGTGCGGCGGCACCCGCCCCCCTGCCTGCAAACGAGTGCCGTCATGGTCGATATCATTTTCCAGTCGCTTGCGACATTGCTGACGTTCAACCACCTGCTCTACATGACCATCGGCGTCGTCGTCGGGCTGGTGATCGGCATCCTGCCGGCATTGGGCGGCATCGCGGGCATGTCGCTGTTGCTGCCCTTCATCTACGGCATGGAGCCAAGCTCGGCGATCGCCATGATGATCGGCATGCTGGCGATCCTGCCGACATCGGACACGTTCTCCTCGATCCTGATGGGCATCCCCGGCTCGTCTGCATCGCAGGCAACGGTGCTCGACGGCTTTCCGCTCGCCAAGAAGGGGGAAGCTGCGCGTGCGCTCAGCGCCGCCTTCGCCTCCTCGCTCTTCGGCGGCGTCTTCGGCGCGCTCATTCTCACGGGCATGGTGCTGATCGCCCGTCCGCTCATCCTCAGTTTCGGGTCTGCCGAACTGTTCATGCTGGCGATCTTCGGCCTGTCGATGGTCGGCATCCTGTCGGGCTCCAGTCTCGGCAAGGGTATCGCCTCCTGTTCGCTCGGGCTGGCACTCGGCAGCGTCGGCACGGCGCCGGCCAGCGGCAGCGAGCGCATGACCTTTGACTCGCTCTACCTGATGAGCGGCATCCAGCTCGCCATCGTCGGCCTCGGCATTTTCGCCCTGCCCGAAATCGTCGATCTCCTGCGCAGCAACCAGTCGATCTCCAGCACCGGCAAACTCGGCAAGGGCTGGCGGACGGGCGTCAAGGACGTCTGGCGCAACCGCTGGCTGGCGGTGCGCTGTTCCGGCTTCGGCGCGCTGATCGGCATGATCCCCGGCCTCGGCGGCAGCGTCGTCGACTGGCTGGCCTATGGTCACGCCGTCCAGACCTCGAAGGACAAGGAGAACTACGGCAAGGGCGATATCCGCGGCGTCATCGCGCCGGAATCGGCCAACAATGCCTGCGCCGGCGGCGCGCTCGTCCCGACCCTGCTCTTCGGCATTCCCGGTTCGGGCTCGATGGCGATCTTCCTCGCCGCGATGATCCTGATCGGCCTGCAGCCGGGCCCCGCCATGGCGGACCCGAACCGCGACCTCGGCCTGACCTACACGATCATCTGGACGCTGGCCGTCGCCAATGTTCTCGGTGCCGGCCTCTGCCTGCTGCTGTCTCCGTCGATCGCCAAGCTGACGACCATCAAGTACACGCTCTTCGCGCCCTTCATGATCATCGTCATCTCCTTCGGCGCCTTCCAGGCATCGCGCTCCTTCAGCGACATGGTGGCGCTGCTCGTCGTCGGCGTCATCGGCATCTTCCTCAAGCGCTTCGGCTGGCCCCGGCCGGCCTTCCTCATCGGCTTCGTGCTTGCAGGACAGGTCGAGACCTATCTCTACCAGGCGGTACAGTTCGACGGATGGGCCTTCATGCTCAAGCCCGTCGTGCTGGTAATCATCGCGGTGACGGTGCTGTCCGTCTGGTTCGGCAGCCGCTCGCGTCCGGGCGAGGAAAACGAGAAGAGCCTGGAGATGGAAGGCGACGGCGAGAGCGCCAAGGCAACGAACCTGCGCCCGCAGATCATCTTCACCGCCCTTGCCCTCGTTGCCTTCGCCTATGTCTTCTACGCGACGTTCGACCTGCCCTTCCTCGACCGGATCTTCCCGATCGCGGTGGCCATCGTCGGCATCGCCTCGAGCGCACTGGTCCTGATGCCGCAGCTTCGTTCGACGGCCGATGGAGTACCCCACGAGGCGAATTTCGACATGGACGCCCATGCGACCGATGGCGGCCCCTGGCGCTTCGTCGCCTGGCTGGTGGGCTTCGTGGCGCTGATCGGCCTCGTCGGCTTCTTCCTGGCGCTCTTGATCTTCTTCATGGCCTTCATGCGCACTGTGGCGAAGACCGGCTGGCTGCAGGCCGTGACGCTGACGGCCGCGGCCGCGGCGATGATCCTCGTCCTCACCTGGTTCCTCAACATGCACCTGCCCGCAGGCCTGCTGCAGGACCACTTCTACTCGGTCCTTCCCTGGCCGCTGAACTGACCTGATCCGCCCCCCTCTGCGCTCCGGCGCAGAGGTTTGGCCGAGCCGTTTGTATACAAATGAACCCGATTGCATAGAGAGAGCGACATGCCCAGACAACATCCCATCCCCTGCATCCTGATGCGCGGCGGCACGTCCAAGGGTCCGTATTTCAGGATGGACGACATTCCGCAGGACGTGGAGACGCGCGCCCGTGTTCTGCTCGCCGCCATGGGTTCACCCGATGCCCGCCAGATCGATGGCATCGGCGGCGCCGATACGCTGACCAGCAAGGTCGCGATGGTCGGCCCGTCGAGCCGCGAGGGCGTCGATGTCGACTACCTCTTCGCCCAGGTCTCGGTCGACCAGGCGATCGTCGATACCGCGCCCTCCTGCGGCAACATGCTGTCGGGCGTCGGCCCCTTCGCCATCGAGACCGGCATGGTGGCGATCACCGGCGAGAGGACGAGCGTGGTGATCTACGACCTCAACACGCAGAGCCGGATCGAGGCGATCGTTCGGACCGTCGACGGCGCGGTCGACTACGAAGGCGACGCGCGGATCGACGGCGTGCCGGGCACATCCGCCGAAATCCGGCTGAACTTCATGGACATCGTCGGCTCGAAGACCGGCGCGCTGCTGCCCACGGGCAAGACGGTCGAGGAGATAGACGGCGTCGAGGTCACGCTGATCGACGTCGCCGTGCCGATGATGCTCTTCCGTGCCGCCGATCTCGGCAAGACGGGCTACGAGACCGCCGCCGAACTCGACGCCGACAAGCCCTTCTTCGCCCGCATGGAGGCGATGCGCATGGAAGCGGGCCGCCGCATGGGGCTCGGCGACGTCACCGGCAAGGTCGTGCCGAAGATGGCGATGGTCGCGCCGCCGCGCCAGGGCGGCAATGTCGCCGCGCGCTATTTCGTGCCGCACAAGACCCATGCCGCCTTTGCCGTCACCGGCGGTCTCTGCGTCTCGTCCTGCGTCGTGCTTGCGGGCTCGGTCTGCGACGGCATTGCCGATCGGCCTGACGGCGACGACTGCACCGTCTGGATCGAGCATCCGACCGGCCTGATCGACGTCGCGCTGACGACCCGCGCCAATGGCAACTCGGTCGACATCCTCAGCGGCGGCGTCCTGCGCACGGCACGCAAGCTGATGGAGGGAACGGTCTTCGTGCCATCGACCGTGTTCATCGGCAAGGCCGCGGCCTGATCCGCAACGTTTGTCCTGCCGCATCTTCGGCCGAAGCCGCGTCGCTTCGGCCGGATTTGCCCTGGCTCGAATAATCGCCGCAGCGCGGCGCAGGAGACTTCAAACATGAAACTACTGGTTCTTCCGGGCGACGGCATCGGCCCGGAAATCGTGGCATCGACCGTCGCGGTGCTCGACGCGCTCGGCCGGCGCTTCGGCCTCGCCTTCAGCTACACGACACGCGACATCGGCTTTGCAGCGCTCAAAACAGGCGGCTCGACGCTGCCGGACGATATCCTCGACCTCGCCCGCGGGATGGATGGAACGCTGCTCGGCCCGATCTCCCATCTCGACTATCCGCCGCGCGACACGGGCGGGATCAATGTCTCGGCGGCCTTCCGCAAGGAACTCGAC
>CAMPIK010000176.1 GCA_946886325.1 uncultured Shinella sp. | reverse complement strand
TCCGCTTCGGTGCTCGAAAAACGCCATTTTCGACTCGCCCTGACGCATTTCAAAAACGGTCTCTGAGCGACGCTCAGGCGGCGGCCGAGGAGGATTTTTCGATGCGCTTCGCCTCGATCTTCGGCACGATCACCTTGAGTTCGCCGTCGTGGATGCGGATCGCCACGTCGCGGCCCATCGGCAGCAGTTCGCCGTCGATGACGCAGTTGATCGGCCGGTCGCCGACCTTGGGGAAATGCAGGTCGACGGCGCTGCCGGTCATTTCGGTGACGTCGGCATTGTCGCGCAGCTTGCCGCGCATGATGTCGAAAGCGAGCTTTGCCACACCCGACGGCTTCAGCGGCTGGGTCGTGTAAAAACCGAGATGGCCGCCGGTGACGTCGTCGGCATAGAGCAGCGAGACGTCGCCGAAGCGGTTGTTGGAGACGTTGATGGCGGAAACGAGCCGGTGTTCCTTGACGCCATCGACATCGAATTCGACCTCGAACGCCGGCGGATCGAAGACGACGCCGGTCGCAGCGCGCACATTGGCGGCGATCTTGCCGAGGCGCGAGCGATAGGTCATGCCGTTTCTGAGCCGCACCATGCGGGCATGCAGCCCGGCCGAGAACTGGTGCACGAAGGCGCGCCCGTCGGCGCTGCCGATATCGGCGGCCACCACCTCGCCGTTCGCCAGCGCTGCGAGCGACTGCCAGATGTCGAGCGGTATCTTCAGCGTCCGGGCAAAGAGGTTCATCGTGCCCGCCGGTACAACGCCGAGCGGCATGCCGGCCTTCCAGGCAAAGCCGGCCGCAGCCGAAATCGTGCCGTCGCCGCCGCCGGCGACCATGGCGTCGAGATCGTCGCGATTGGCCGAGCGCTTCAGCGCGTCCGCGATGTCGGCCCCCTCGACCACATCGCAGTCGAGATGATGGCCGGCCTCCCCGAAGATCTTCTCGGCATGGCGCACATAGGCTTCCATGTCCGTGGTGCGGAACGTGCCGCCGTCCCTGTTGAAAATCGCCTGTATCTTCATCCGTCGTTCTCCGGGGCGCAGAATCGCCGAGTGCGTACAATCCCGCGCCTGCAATACATAGGCGTGAAAGCGGCGAAAAACAGGTGACAGTGAACCTGACGGTTCGACCCGATCTTGTCCGGGCGAAATTCCCTCGCAGCGACGACAGGGGCAAGAAATTGCGGATAGTCAATCAGGCCGCCGCTGCTATATGGAAGAGCGTCGGCGCAACCCGCCGGCGAACCGATTTCAATTCCGCATGGCCTTCGGGCCGGACAAATCCGCAATCGTGGCCAGGAGGAGTGGTCGCCCTTGCCGTGTCCGTCGCTTCAGACGCGTCGCGCGGTCAAACACGTCTGCGGAGTGCCCGTGTCCGACCTGCCTGTCTCCTCCCTGGCCGCCGCGCCGTCCGGGCGTATCGATATAGCCCCCCTTACCGCCAACCTCATCATCATCGCGCTCGCCGTCGGCAGCTTCGGCATCGGCACCGGCGAATTCGCCATCATGGGGCTGCTGCCGGATGTGGCCGCGACATTCGGCGTTTCGACCGCCGAGGCCGGCTATGTCATCAGCGCCTATGCGCTCGGCGTCGTCGTCGGCGCGCCGCTGATTGCCATGTTCGGCGCGCGCTTCCGCCGCCGCGACCTGCTGCTCGCGCTGATGGCGGTCTTTGCCGCCGGCAATATCGCAAGCGCCGTCGCGCCGACCTTCGAGAGCTTCATCCTGATGCGCTTCCTCTCCGGCCTGCCGCACGGCGCCTATTTCGGCGTGGCAGCGCTCGTCGCCGCCTCGATGGTGCCGATGAACCGGCGCACGCAGGCGGTCGGCAAGGTCATGCTGGGGCTGACGCTCGCCACCCTGATCGGTACGCCGCTTGCCGCCTGGATGGGCCAGGTGCTCGACTGGCAGTACATGTTCGTCGCCGTCGGCGTGACCAGCATGCTGACCGTGGCGCTGATCGCGATCTTCCTGCCGCGCGACAAAACGGCGTCGGGCGGCAATGTGATGTCCGAACTCGGCGCGCTGAAGCGCAAGCAGGTCTGGCTGACGCTCGGCATCGCCGCGACAGGCTTCTGCGGCATGTTCGCCGTCTTCAGCTATATTTCGCCCATCGTGACAGAGGTCGCGGGGCTCTCGCCCGGCATGGTGCCGGTGATGATGGCGATCTTCGGCTCCGGCATGATCGTCGGCAACATCTTTGGCGCCAAGCTTGCCGACATCTCGCTGATGCGCACCATCGGCTGGTCGCTCTTCGCCTATTTCCTCGTGCTCGCCGCCCTGTCGCTGACGGCGACGAGCCCCGTTCTGCTCGGCCTCTGCTGCTTCCTCATCGGCTGCAGCTTCGTCGTCGGCCCGGCGCTGCAGACGCGGCTGATGGATGTGGCGGGCGATGCGCAGACGCTGGCCGCCGCCCTCAACCACTCCGCCTTCAACGTCGCCAATGCGATGGGCGCCATCTTCGGCGGCATGTCGATCTCGGCCGGCTACGGCTACGCCTCTGTCGGCCTCGTCGGTGCCGTGATGGCGCTGGTCGGCCTCGGCGTCTTCACGGTGTCGCTGACGCTCGACAGGTTGGACCGGCCGGACGCGGTGCTTCCGGCGGCGGAGTGACGCTCTGCCGGTCATCGGCCGATAGCCGGAAATACACCAAATACGAGAGACGGACCCTCGAGGACCGACCGGGCCTGCCGAAGCACACCTGTTACCAAGGTGACACTTCGGCGCCGGCGCTCTGGTAGAGATTGCAGCAGGACGGCGGGCCGAAACCGGACGGAACGGCACGCCGAAGACCTTCCGAAACCGATTCCGGTTTCCGGATCAATCTGCTGAAATCTCTGGAGAATTCCATGCATTCACTCATCGGAACCCTAACCTCTTCCCGGCCCTTCGGCTTTGTCGCCCGCACCGTCCTGACGTCGATGTTCTGGCTGAGCGCCATCGCAAAGACGGTCGACTTCCAGGCGGCGACCGCCGAGATGGCGCATTTCGGACTGCAACCGGCAGCACCCATCGCGATCGCCGTCATCATCACCCAGTTCGTCGGTTCCGCGCTGATCATCGCCAACCGGTGGACCTGGCTCGGCGCCGGTGCGCTCGCCGTCTTCACCGCGCTGACCATTCCGATCGCGCACGCCTTCTGGTCGATGGAAGAACCCTTCAGGACGATCGAATTCCACGTGACGATGGAGCACATCACGGTCATCGGCGCGCTCATGGTCGTCGCCTGGAAATCGTCCCGGTCTCCTGCCGCGGTTGCGGAATAGCGGCAGGACGCGCGTGCCGCCCCGCCCTCCTCACGGGGCGGCATTCGCTTTTCCGCATGTGAAAGAAGAGCCCGATGACCCGCCGCACGGCAGGGACGAACCGCGCGGCGGTCACCGGGCTTCCAGGCGTGCCTGCCTAAAGCAGGAAGTCGCCGCGGACGAAGTCGATATGCCCATCGACGAGAATGGAGAAATCCGGCCGCTTGTCGCCGTTGCGATCGCCGAGAACGAGCGTGTCGCGCCCGACGTGATCGTAGCGCAGTTCGCCCGGCTTTCCGCCGAAGGCATCGTCGCCGATGAAGCGGAAGGCCTGGTTGCCGCCGGCCTTGGCGTTGGCATCCATCGCGCGCAGGCTGATATGGTCGCCGCGATTGAAATCCAGGATCACGTCGCGGCCACCCGGCGCCGTCCGCGAATCGCCCGGAGAATCGAAGACGAAAAAGTCTGCGCCGCCGCCGCCCTTCAAACGGTCTGCCCCCTTTCCTCCGTCAATCCGGTCCGCGCCGCCACCGCCCTCCAGCAGATCCTCTCCCGATCCCCCATCAATCCGGTCCGCGCCGCCGCGGCCATCAAGGATGTCCTTGCCACCTTTGCCAGACAGATGATTTTTTCCGCCGTGTCCGTCGATGTCGTTGGCAAGGCCATTGCCGAATCCTTTGACATTTCGGCCACCCGTGAGGACTAGGTTTTCCACGTGCGCATCCAGCCGGTGCGTCAGCGCCGTCTTGACCGTATCCACGCCCTGGTTCCGCAGTTCGACGATCTGGTCGCCCGCGACATCGACCACGTAGGTGTCGTTGCCCGTTCCTCCGGCCATGCGGTCCGCCCCACCCCGACCGTTCAGCATGTCCGCCTTGCCGTAGCCGAAGAGGTAGTCCCGGTCGTCGGTGCCGAACAGGCGGTTGTTCGCGCCGTTGCCCTTGATCTGGTCGATGACTTCCGTGACATTGAAGAGCAGACGGTTGGCACTCGCATCCGTATCGTTGCCGTCATTCGCGGTGCCGCCGTCGTCGACGACCTTGAAGAGGAGCGAGGCAAACGCGTTGCCGTTCTGGTTGGCAGGCGGCGTCCATTTGAGCCGCCCGGCCACGATGTCAGCCTCGTCGATCGTCTGGCCGGCCGAGACGGTGGCGCCATTCAGCGTCAGACGACCGGCTTTCGGAAGGCTGGTGATCACAACGGATTGCAGGGCGTCGCCGTCATTGTCGCTGAAGCCGAAATCGGCTTTCTTGAAGGTGAACGCTACGTCTTCGCGCGCCGTCAAGGTCTTGTTGGCGCCGGCCGGGGCATTGTTGACCCGGTAGATTGCGCCATCGGAGGCGTAGCGCTTCTGGTAAATGCCGGTCAGGTCGGAATCCGGCCCGTCCCACGTCACCACCCAGCCGCCATCGGCAAGGGCGGCAACCTCGGGAAACTGCTGATTGCCCTCCGTCGTCTTGCTGACATGGACCTCGCCATCGACCTTATCGCCGTCGCTGTCGAAGCGCTGCAGGTAGATGCCGAGGTCGGAACCGTCCTGGTCCCGTGACTGCCAGGCGACCACCCAGCCGCCATCCTCCAGAACGGCGATGCTTGGCCGTTCCTGGCTCTGCGTCGTATAGGTGTTGACCAGCGTCTCTCCGCCGACCTCGTGGCCGTTTTCGTCGTAGCGCTGTTGCACGACGCCGTACCATGAGCCATCTGCGTTGAAGGAATTCCAGGCCACCACCCAGCCGCCATCGCCCTCCGGCAAGGCGGCGACGTCCGTTTCGAACTGCGTCGAAGCCGTTACCGTGTTGACCAACTGCTCGCCCCCGTCGGCGTCGCCGTTGGAATGATAGCGCTGCTGGTAGATGTCATAATTGCCGGAAATTCCGTCCGAGGCCCAGGTTACGATCCAGCCGCCGTCTGCCAGTCCCGTGACGGACTGATAGCTCTGAATGCTTGCAGTGTGGCCATTGACCCGGACCTCGCCGTCGACCGCAGCACCATTCTCGTCATATCGCTGCTGGTAGATGCCGAGCTCCGAACCGTCCTGGTCTTCAGACCGCCAGGTGACGACCCAACCGCCGTCGTCGAGCGCTGCAATCGACGAGCCGATCTGGTCCAGGGCCGTTTCGGTGTTGACCTGCGTGTCCATGCCGATTGCGACACCATTTGCATCGAAGGCACGCTGGAAGATGTCTGGCGTGCCATTCTGATAGGATGTCCACGACACCACCCACCCACCGCCAGTGAGCAGGGTCACCGACGGCTCCAGTTGGGAACTGGAACTGAAAAAGTTGACCTGGGTTTCCGCGCCGGTCTTTTCGCCGTCCGCATTGAAGCGCTGCATGACCAAGCCGATACCGCTGCCATCCTGCTCGGACGACGACCAGATGTTGATCCAGCCGCCGTCAGGCAGACCGGCGATAACGGGAAAGCTCTGGACGCTGGTTTGATAGACATTCACCTGCTCATCGTCGTCAAACATCGCTTGCAATCCTGTCAAAGCCCGGCCGATCGGCGGGAAAAGCTCCATCGAGCCATTTTCTTGCTGCGACATCATAGAAATGTGCTTTGTCAAACGTCCTTGCATTGAGCACAGTAAACGAACGGCATTTGGCCCAGTCG
>CAMPIK010000175.1 GCA_946886325.1 uncultured Shinella sp. | reverse complement strand
CGCAAACCCCACTGGATCATCTGGCCCGCCGCCGCCATGGCGACCTTCGGCATCTTCCTGCTCAGCGGCGGACATCTGGCAGCACTCTCCACGGGCGACATGCTGACGATCGCCTGTGCCGTCCTGTGGTCGGTGCAGATGATCTTCGTCGGCATCTATGCCGGCCGGTCCGGCCGCCCGATGGCGCTGTCGCTGGCACAGTTTGCGGTCTGCGCCGTGCTCGGCTGCGCCGCCGGCGCCCTGTTCGAGCCGATCAGCCTCGATGCCATTTCGGGCGCCCTGCCGGAAATCCTCTATGCCGGCTTCTTCTCGAGCGGCATCGCCTTCATCTGCCAGAACGTCGCCCAGCGCTACACGAGCGCGCCGCAGGCCGCGATCTTCCTCTCCAGCGAGGCGCTCTTTGCGGCCCTCTTCGGCGTGCTTCTGCTCGGCGAAACGATCAGCCCGGTCGGGTATATCGGCTGCGCCGTGATCTTCGTCGCCATGCTGGCCGTCGAGCTGGTGCCGGAGCTTACCAAGAGCCGCCGCGCCAGAGCCGCGTGACTGGCCGAGTGACTGGCCGCCTGGCGGTAACACCAGCGCGCGGCCCGGTTATTGCATGCCGTTGCTGTCGCGAAGGGCTGCGCCGACCAATATAAATTATGCAAAAACAAGCAGGTTTACCCGCAATGCTGCGGGAAATTTTGGCAATCGCTCGCAATTTGACCAGATTGAGGCAACCGCGGCGACGCGGAAAACTTTTGCTTGCCAATTCAAAATAAACACAGCACTCTTGCTCCCGTTCGGGCAATTTGCGAGCATGGGAAGACCTCTATAATTAGCGCGCCGGAGACGCGAAAAATTCCGGGTAGCCTAGACCGCATGTCCTCATGGACAATGCGAATGGCTGGCTGCGGTAAACAGGACCCTTTCCTCAAAATTCGAGAACTGCCTGCCTCACGCCCTTCGGGGCAAAACTGTATGCTGTCCGCCGCCAAAACGGGCAGAGAGAAAAGGACCTGACGCATGGCCGAAACTGGCACTGTAAAATTCTTCAACACCGAAAAGGGCTTTGGCTTCATCAAGCCGGACAACGGTGGTGCGGATATTTTCGTACATATCTCTGCCGTACAGGCTTCCGGCCTGAACGGACTTTCCGAGAATCAGAAGGTGAGCTTCGACACGGAACCTGATCGCCGCGGCAAGGGCCCGAAGGCGGTCAACCTGCAGATCGACGGCTGAGGCCACTGCAGACGATTCACGTTGAAGCCCGGCAGCGATGCCGGGTTTTTTTATGATCTGCCGCGAGGCAGCCGGTTCAGTGAATATCGCGCGACACAGGCTCTGTCAGCGCGACGCCGGCAAATGTCGCCTCGAAACCGGCGCGCTTCGGCGAACAGAACATCAGTCCGGCCGAGACCGTCTCAAGCTCCGGCGGGAAATAGGCGAGACGCGCCATGCGGAACGCCTGCATCGCGTCCGTGCGATACTGGATGAAGAGCGCATCCCGGTTGCGCGTCACGCGGGTCGTCACGCTCTTGAACGCATGGCCGATCTCGAAGGCTGACCAGTCGGACTGTCCAACGGTGACGACGACGCTGAAATGCAGGGCGCCATCCGTCAGTTCGACCCCGCATTTCATCCATGTCGCCGCATCCCGCCGGATCATCAGCCCGGCCTGGTCGTAGAGCGTTTCGTACCGCCCGGAGAAGGTCGCCTCCAGCGTGAAATCGCCTTCCCGTTCGGCATGGAAAAAATGGCCGCTGTCGGTCCGGTATCCGTAATAGGTTCCCTGCCAGAAATCCGTCTCGGCGCCGCTGGTAGCGGTGAGACGATCGCCCTCGACCTGCCAGGACGGCGGCTCGTTCATCCACGTCATGTCGCGAAGCGTCATGCTGAAAATCTCCAGGGGCTTGGTCAGGCCGGGATGCGGATCGTCGCCCGCAGGCCGCCCAGCGAACTGTCGGACAGCGTGACGTTGCCGCCATGGCTGCGGGCGATATCGCGGGCGATCGCAAGACCGAGGCCCGTTCCGGATGCATTGAGATTGCGCGCCTCGTCGAGCCGGAAGAAGGGCTTGAAGACATCGTCGCGGGAGCGCTCGGGAATGCCCGGACCGTTGTCGTCGACCGTGATCGTCAGCCATTTGGCGCCGTGGCGCGCCTCGATATGCACCTTGCCGGCATAGTTCAGCGCATTGGAGGCGAGATTGGTGACGAGCCGGGTGAAGGCGTTGGGCCGGACGAGCACTTCGTCGGCGCCCTGGATCGCGCTCGTCAGCACTTTCTGGCTGAGCTCCGCCTCCATCTCCAGCTTGGCGAAGAGCTCGCTCAGCTTGAGGCGGCCGACATCCTCCTCGGACTCGCCGCGCGCGAAGGCAAGATAGCCTTCCAGCATGACCTGCATGTCCTCGACATCCTTGTTGAGGCCGTCGAGGTCGGGATTGTCGCCGACCAGCGCCAACTGCAACTTGAAGCGCGTCAGGATAGTGCGAAGGTCATGGCTGACGCCGGAGAGCATCGCCGTGCGCTGCTCCATCTGCCGCTCGATCCGCTCGCGCATCAGCATGAAGGCGAGGCCTGCGCGCCTGACCTCGTCGGCGCCGCGCGGCGCGAAGTCCTCGGGCATCTTCTGCCCCTTGCCGAAGCTCTCGGCAGCCCGCGCGAGCGACAGGATCGGCCGGATCTGCCCGCGCAGGAAGAGGATCGAGATCGTCAGCAGGACGAGCGACGTGCCGACCATCCAGAGCAGGAAGATGTGCGTGTTGGAGGCATAGGTGTGGCTTCGCCAGGCATAGACGCGCAGCACCTCGCCCTCGAGTTGGATGCGGATTTCGACCAGCTTGCTGTCGCCGAGCGTATCGATCCAGAAGGGCCGGCGGATCTGCCGGGTGATCTCGTCGCTCAATATCTGGTCGAGGATCGAGAAGAACGGCTTTGGCCGCGGCGGCGGCAGTTCGTCGCCCTTGTCGATCGCGATGTTGAGATCGAGTTTTTCGCGCGCGATGCGAATGATCTCGGCATCATCCGTATCCTGCGGATAGGTCTCGATGATGTCGATGATCGCCGCGATGTCGCGGGTGACAGCCGTCGACAGGCGCTGCGTCACGAGCTGCCAGTGCCGTTCCATGAAGACGAAGGCGATGACCGATTGCAGGATGACCATCGGAATGATGATGATCAACAGCGACCGCGCATAGAGACCGGTCGGGAGTTGCCGGCGCAGCCAGCGCCCGACGCGCCGCCAGCCGGAGGCCGGAGCGCGCTCTATCTCCCGTTTGAATGTCTCGAAGGTCGTCATCAGTCTGCCGTTTCGGTCGTCTTGCTCACGTTTGGCTGTTCTATTCTATTCGACACTCAGCCGGTAGCCGATTCCCCGCACGGTTTGCAACCAGACAGGGTTCGATGGGTCGTCTTCAATCTTGCGCCGCAGCCGGTTGATCTGGACGTCGATCGTGCGTTCGCCGACATCCGTCTCCTCGCCGATCAGTTCGTGGCGCGGGATGGTCTCGCCCGCCCGCGTCGAAAAGAGCAGCATGATCTCCTGCTCCCGGTCCGTCAGGCGGACGGCATCGCCCCCGCGCTTCAGTTCCTTGCGCACGATGGAGAACGTGTAGGGACCGAACATGACCTGCTCGATCTTCGGGGTCGACGGCGGCGCATTGCGCTTGAGGATATTGTTGATTCTGAGCACCAGTTCGCGCGGGTCGAACGGTTTCGGCAGGTAGTCGTCGGCGCCTGCCTCCAGCCCTTCGATGCGCGCCATCGACTCGGCAAGGGCGGTCAGCATGATGATCGGCACCGTCTTGATGGCGCGCAGGCTCTGGGTCAGCGCCAGCCCGCTTTCGCCCGGCATCATCACGTCCATCACGATCAGGTCGAAATCCAGCCCCTGGAGCTTGCGGCGCGCCTCGTCGGCATCGCCGGCGACGGTGACGCGAAACCCCTGGTCGGCCAGATACCGGTTGAGGAGTTCGCGGATGCGCCTGTCGTCATCCACCACCAGCAGATGCGCTGCATCGTCCGAAGGCATAGGGGCTGCTGTCATTCCGTTCTGTCCCAGGATCTCGGTCTCCCGGCGGCCGGCTGCGCTCATGAGCGGCCGGATCGCCATCATCGACCTGAATTGCAAATCTAGACCGCCCGCCGCGCGATGCCAACGACAATCGACACGAGGGTTAATCCGCCCACCTCATCGGTCAGGCCGATGGCGAGATTGCGACCGGTCGGCCTTGATGGCGGATCGAGGTCGGGTTCACAGGTCTTCGGGATCGCGCATGCCGGCAAGGAAACGCGTCACCGCGCGGCGCTCGTCCTGCGACATGCCGTGGAACGCCCGCGCAATGCGTCGCGACTGGGGCTCGGCAAGGGCAAGCGCCAGTTCGCGGCCGGCGCGCGTCGGATAGAGCTTGCGCTGCCTCCGGTCCTCGGGGCCGGCCACCTGCTGGATATAGCCGGAATCGACCAGTTGCTTCAGCACGCGCGCAAGGCTCTGCTTGGTGATCCGCAGCGTGTCGAGAAGGTCGGCGACCGTCATGCCCGGCTCCCGGTTGACGAAGTGCACCACACGGTGATGCGCCCGGCCGAAACCGCTCTTGGCGAGGATCGCATCCGGATCGGAGACGAAGTCGCGATAGGCGAAAAAGAAGGATTCGATGATCTCGAAGTCGATCTGCCCGCTGCCGGTCATCGCGTCTTCGAAGAACTCGGTGGCGGTACGCTTCTCCGGCGTCGATCGTGCCACGTTGTCATTTCCTTTCATGCCATGCCTTCCCCGCGAAATTTTCGGCATAATATGTCAGGTTTATTGACATAAATTAAGCCCCCTGCTAGCGTTCCGGTCGTATGGCGGTGTGCCGGGTCACAGGATTTTCCGCACGATATGCGGTGTTTCCCCGAACTCCAATCCGGATTATTCTCGGAAAAACCCGCCAGACCCTATCCGACGGGCGGATCAAAACAAGATATGGCGCAACGGCGCCGGAGGAAAACATCATGGCAGTTCCCTTCGATCAACTGGATGGGCAGATCTGGTTCAACGGCGAGTTCGTCGACTGGAAGGATGCCAAGATCCACGTGCTGACCCACGGCCTGCACTATGCAAGCGCCGTCTTCGAGGGTGAGCGCGCCTATGGCGGGCGCATCTTCAAGCTGACCGAGCATAACCAGCGCCTGCACAAGTCCGCCGAGATCCTCGGCTTCACCATCCCCTACAGCGTCGCCGAACTGGACGCCGCAAGCGTCGAGCTCCTGAAGCGGCAGGGCTTTTCGGAAGCCTATGTGCGGCCCATCGCCTGGCGCGGTTCGGAGATGATGGGCGTCTCCGCCCAGCACAACCGCATCAATGTCGCGATCGCCATCTGGCAGTGGGGCAGCTATTTCAACCCGGCCGAAAAGCTGAAGGGCATCCGCCTCGACATCGCCGAATACCGCCGCCCCGACCCGATGACGGCGCCGTCGAAATCGAAGGCCGCCGGCCTCTACATGATCTGCACCATCTCCAAGCACGCGGCGGAAGCCAAGGGCTATGCGGATGCGATGATGCTCGACTATCGCGGCCGGGTGGCCGAGGCGACCGGCGCCAACATCTTCTTCGTCAAGGACGGCGTCATCCACACGCCGGTGCCCGACTGCTTCCTCGACGGCATCACCCGCCGCACGGTGATCGAACTCGCCAAGCGCCGCGGCTACCAGGTCGTCGAACGCGCGATCATGCCGGAGGAACTGTCGGATTTCAGCGAATGCTTCCTGACGGGATCGGCCGCCGAAGTGACCCCCGTCTCCGAAATCGGCCCCCACCGCTTCACGCCGGCGACCATCTGCGAGACGCTGATGAACGACTACATGAAGGAAGTGCACCCGGTGGCGGCAGCCGCCGAGTAGG
>CAMPIK010000174.1 GCA_946886325.1 uncultured Shinella sp. | reverse complement strand
ATCGAAACCTCAGGGGTTTCCTCATTGCCGCCGACGACTGAGAAGAAGCGCCGGCTCGTCGGCGCCTTGGCACGCCCGACGATCTGGTCGTCCTCGGCGGTTTTCGGCGCGGGCGGCTCTTCGTGGGTCGCAGCCGCAAGCGCCTCGACGGTCGCAAGGTCGCCACTGGCGATCGCCGCGACGAACTTGTTGCCATTGACCTTGAGCAGTTTCTGCACGCCCTTGATCGTATAGCCGTGGTCGTAGAGCAGATGGCGGATGCCCTTGAGGAGATCGACATCTTCAGGGCGATAGTAGCGCCGTCCGCCGCCGCGTTTCATCGGCTTGATCTGGGAAAACCGCGTTTCCCAGAAGCGCAACACGTGCTGCGGCAGGTCGAGGTCGTCGGCAACCTCGCTGATCGTGCGGAACGCGTCGGGACTTTTGTCCATGAAACCCTCACCGGATATGCGCGACGCGGCGATGACGCCGGTCGAATCGTATGCATTTCAGCGGGTTATTCGCAGATATTCAAGTTGCTTTACGGGTTCGGGGCAAACGCTGAACCGTTTTCGCGATTACGAGACGGGCGACGGCGGCTTCTGCTTCGCCTTGCGCGCAACGTGGGATTTCAGCACGCGCTGCTTCAGCACGTTCGATGCCTTGAAGGTCATGACCCGGCGCGGCGAGATCGGCACTTCCTCGCCGGTCTTCGGGTTGCGGCCGATGCGCTCGTTCTTGTCGCGGACCTGGAACGTGGCAAAGGAGGAGAGCTTGACGCTTTCGCCGCGCACGATCGCGTTGCAGATTTCGTCGATCACGGTCTCGACCAGTTCGGCCGATTCGGTGCGGGACAAACCGACTTTCCGAAAGACGGATTCGGCCAGATCTGCGCGAGTCACTGTTTTGCCGCTCATCTTCTCCCACCGATTTCTTATTGAAAGTGCTCGTTTATCGGGGAAGAGTATTGCCCTTGTCGGTGTCGGTCAAGCGCTGGCTTCCGATTGCCGCCTAGGCCCTTGGGACTACCAGCGCAGCAGCACCGCGCCCCAGGTGAAACCGCCGCCCATGGCTTCGAGCAGGACGAGATCGCCCCGCTTGATGCGCCCGTCTGCGGCTGCGGCCGATAGCGCCAGCGGAATGGAGGCGGCAGAGGTGTTGCCGTGCAGGTCGACGGTGACGACGACCTTTTCCAGCGGAATGCCGAGCTTCTTTGCCGAACCGTCGATGATGCGCTTGTTGGCCTGGTGCGGCACCATCCAGTCGATGTCGTCGGCCGTCATGCCGGTGGCGCCGAACGCTGCCTCGATCACGTCGGTGATCATGCCGACGGCATGCTTGAAGACCTCGCGGCCCTCCATACGCAGATGGCCGACGGTACCCGTCGAGGACGGACCGCCGTCGACATAGAGCTTGTCGCGATGGGCGCCGTCGGAGCGGAGCTGCGTCGTCAGAACGCCGCGGTCGGCAACGGTGCCGGCGCCTTCCTCGGCCTCCAGCACGATGGCACCCGCGCCGTCGCCGAAGAGCACGCAGGTGGTGCGGTCGGTCCAGTCGAGGATGCGCGAGAAGGTCTCCGCGCCGATCACGAGCACGCGCTTTGCAAGGCCGCCGCGGATATAGGCGTCCGCCGTCGTCACGGCATAGACGAAACCGGAACAGACGGCCTGCACATCGAAGGCAAAGCCGTGATGCATGCCGAGCCGGTTCTGGATATCGACGGCAACGGCGGGAAAGGTGTTGTCCGGCGTCGAGGTCGCCACGATGATGAGGTCGATATCGGCCGCCGTCAGCCCGGCGCGCTCGAGCGCGGCGCGGGCAGCCCCCTCGCCAAGCGAGGCCGTCGTCTCGCCTTCGCCGGCGATATGGCGCTGGCGGATGCCGGTGCGCTGCACGATCCATTCGTCGGACGTGTCGACCATGCTTTCGAGTTCGCCATTGGTGAGCACCCGCTTCGGAAGCGAGGTTCCGAAGCCGCGGACCACTGAACGGATCATGTTACCTATACCCCGTCGCTCATGCGCCGTGCGACGTCCACTTCGGGGCGCGCTGCATGATATTTATTGAGATCGTTTTCTATCTTCTGCTTGAGCCCGTTGCGGACCATGTCGTAGCCGACATCAACGGCTGCGGCAAAACCCTCGGCATCGGTGCCGCCATGGCTCTTGATGACGACGCCGTTGAGGCCGAGGAAGACGCCGCCGTTCACCTTGCGCGGGTCCATCTTGTCGCGAACGCGGTCGAAGGCGCTCTTTGCCAGGATATAGCCGAGCTTGGCGAGCCAGGTGCGCGACATCGCCGCGCGCAGATATTCGGCGATCTGGCGCGCCGTGCCTTCGGCAGCCTTCAGCGCGATATTGCCTGCAAATCCCTCCGTCACCACGACGTCCACCGTGCCGCGACCGATATCGTCGCCTTCGACGAAACCGTAATAGTCGATCGTGTCGAAATTGGCCTCGCGGATGAGATGGCCCGCGGCCTTCACCTCTTCCTGGCCCTTGATCTCCTCGACGCCGACATTGAGCAGGCCGACGGTCGGCCGGTCGATCTCGAAGAGCGCGCGCGCCATGGCGCCGCCCATCAGCGCGAAGTCGAAGAGCTGGTTGGCATCGGCGCCGATCGTGGCACCGATATCGAGCACGATGCTCTCGCCCTTCAGCGTCGGCCAGATGCCGGCGATCGCGGGCCGCTCGACATTCGCCATCATGCGCAGGCAGAACTTCGCCATCGCCATCAGCGCGCCGGTATTGCCGGCAGAGACGGCAACGTCCGCCTCGCCCTTGGCGACGGCGTCGATCGCCAGCCACATGGAAGACTTGCCGCGCCCGCGCCTGAGCGCCTGGCTCGGCTTCTCGTCCATGGCGACGGCCACCTCGCACGCATGATAGGTGCTGGCGGCCTTCAGTTTCGGGTATTGCTCCAGGATGGCATCGCATTCCGGACCGACACCGAAGAGCAGGAAGCGGGTGTCTGGATGCCGTTCCAGCGCCTTTGCGGCGCCGGGGATGACGACCTTCGGGCCGAAATCCCCTCCCATGACATCAATGGATATTCTGACCACGCGTGCCTTGTCCTTGTTTTCCGGCACGACACGGGGTCCTGGCGGAATTTGCGTCAAAATAGCGCTTTTCGTCCGGGTGACAACTGAATTATCGCCGGACGTCCGGCCGTTCAGGTCTTTTTCCAGTCCTTGAGCACCGCGAAGGGCGACGGCTTGCGATCGTCCTTTTCGCTGTCCTCGATGCGGTCCGAGAAGCCCGTTCCGGCCTTGCGCGGATAGGGATCGATGGCGAGCGCCGCATATTCGGCGGCCACCGCGCCGGCGTCGATCGTGTCGCCGGCAAAGACCTCAGGCGCGTCCGGTCCGTCCGGATCGAGCAGCATTTCGCCCGCCTCGCCCATCGGGTCGCGGGCAAGCCGCGAGCCTTCCGGCACGAAGATCGCGTCAACCGGTTCGTCGAGGGTCGACGCCATCGGCTCAAGCGTCACCACGCATTCCTGCACGATCTCGGCAACGACGCGGCCCTTGACGCGCACACCATCCTTCTTCCAGCGCTGGATCTCGAGGTCGGCCGCAAACCGCTTGACCTCCGGCACGCCCCAGAGGGTCGCAAGGCCTGCCCGTTCCCGCTCGTCCGCTTTGATACGAACGGTCAGCGGATTGTGCGAGACATGGCCGACCTTCACGGGGAAGGAAAGCGGAACGGATTTTTCTGTCGTCATCGTCAAATTTCCTTGGCTTGCGCGGGCGGGCGCCATCAGGCTGCCGTCGCCGGTCTGGCGTCCGGCACGGCCAGCAAACCCGTTTCGACGCGGGCCTCGTCCTGCGCGGCGAGATCGGCCTCGACCAGCGCGAGGTAGTCGGCGAGCGGGCGCATGTCGGGCGCGCTGCCGTCCGACTCAGGGTGGAAATTGCGGGCGAGTGCGGCTGCCAGTGCCTCCCGGTCCGAAGCGTCGAGCGCCGCCGCATAGGATTCGAGCCGGCCGTAGAACATGCCGGCGAATTTCTTCATGCGCTTCGGCACGCCGACGTCGCCGACGCCGAGCTCGCGAATCGAATGGTCGACATCCTCGAAGAAGGCATCGACGATCTCCTGGGCGATTTCCTGGCCGGACGTGCCGGAGGCGCGGGTGCGCCGGAAATAGAGGATCAGCATCGCCGAAAGCATCTCGAAGCGGCCCATCACCGTGTCCGGAACGCCGCAAACCTCGTAGAGAGCCGGCTGGCGCGCCGCCGCCGTCAGCGTCGCATACTGGCGTTCGACGATCTGCCGATTGGCGTTTTTTTTCGTGAACAGCCCGAAAATCATCATAAAGCCCAGATTAGTCTCATTGAAACGACGGGGTACCTCGGCGCCGTGTTGCATGACGGCGGAAGCTGGTTTACCGAAGCAGGCACGAATTGCAATGGCCGCCCGGCCATACATACATTCTAGGGGGATGTCGTTGAAGAGACGGTATTTCAGGACAGATATGACATTGTTGCGTAACGCCGCCATCGCCGTCACCCTCTCGGGCGTCCTCCTTACCGGTTGCCAGACCGGAGAGGTGTTGAAACAGGGCTATGTGGTCGACGAGGAAACGCTGGCGCTGGCGCCGGTCGGCTCCTCGCGCGAGCAGGTGCTGCTGTCGCTCGGCTCGCCCTCCACCACGGCGACCTTCGACAACGAGGTGTTCTACTACATCTCGCAGGAGCGCTCGCGCCCCGTCGCCTTCATGAAGCCGAAGCTCGTCCAGCAGAGCATCCTCGCCGTCTATTTCAACGAAGAGGGCAATGTCGACCGGCTTGCCAACTACACGATGAAGGACGGCATCGTCTTCGACATGGTCTCGCGCACGACGCCGACAGGCGGCAAGGAAATGACCTTCCTCGGCCAGTTGCTGAGCGGCGGCGCCAACCCGGCCGGCATGATCCAGAACGCGCTCGGCCAGAGCCGTCCGCCGACCTGATCGGCCGCAAATACCGACACGAAAAAACCGCGGACCGAAATCCGCGGTTTCTTTTTGTCTGGATCAGACCCTGATCAGGCCAATACGGCGAGCAGCAGCAGAGCCACGATGTTGGTGATCTTGATCGCCGGGTTCACCGCCGGACCTGCCGTATCCTTGTAGGGATCGCCGACCGTGTCGCCGGTGACCGAGGCCTTGTGGGCGTCGGACCCCTTCATGTGCTTCGTGCCGTCCTTGTCGACGAAACCGTCCTCGAAGCTCTTCTTCGCATTGTCCCAGGCGCCGCCGCCCGAGGTCATCGAGATCGCGACGAAGAGGCCGTTGACGATGACGCCGAGCAGCGAGGCACCGAGCGCCGCAAAGGCCGAAGCCTTGGAGCCGGAAAGTGCCAGCACGCCGAAATAGACGACGAGCGGCGCCAGCACCGGCAGCAGCGACGGCACGATCATCTCGCGGATCGCCGCCTTCGTCAGAAGATCGACGGCGCGCCCGTAGTCGGGCTTTTCCGTACCCTTCATGATGCCGGGCTTTTCGCGGAACTGGCGGCGAACCTCCTCGACGATCGAACCCGCCGCGCGGCCGACGGCCGTCATGGCGATGCCGCCGAAGAGATAGGGGATGAGGCCGCCGAAGATCAGGCCGGCGACGACATAGGGGTTGGAGAGGTCGAAGGAGATCGTGCCGACATCCGCGAAATAGGGATATTTGTCCCCGTTCGCCGCGAAATAGGCGAGGTCGTTCGAGTAGGCGGCGAAGAGAACCAGCGCGCCGAGGCCGGCCGAGCCGATGGCATAGCCCTTGGTGACGGCCTTGGTCGTGTTGCCGACCGCGTCGAGCGCATCCGTCGACTTGCGGACCTCGGGATCGAGGCCGGCCATTTCGGCAATGCCGCCGGCATTGTCGGTGACCGGGCCGAAGGCGTCGAGCGCCACGATCATGC
>CAMPIK010000173.1 GCA_946886325.1 uncultured Shinella sp. | reverse complement strand
CGTCTGCGGCGGTGATGTTGAGCGAGTTGAGCTTGTCCGGATTGAGGTTGATCTGTACCTCGCGTTCGGCGCCGCCATAGCGGTCGATCTTGCCGATGCCGGTCTTGCCCTGGAGCGCGCGCTTCACGGTGTCATCGACGAACCAGGACAGCTCTTCGAGTGTCATGTTGGGAGAGGAGACGGCGAAGGACTGGATCGCCTGGCCTTCAACGTCGATCTTGGTGACGACAGGTTCGTCGACCGACGCCGGCAGGTCGCTGCGAATGCGGTCGATCGCATCCTTCACATCCTGAAGCGCCTGATTGGTCGGCTTTTCGATCTCGAACAGAACTGAGGTGACCGAGCTGCCGTCGGTGACGGTCGAGATGATGTCGTCGACACCCTCGATGCCGGCAACCGCGTCCTCGATCTCCTTGGTGACCTGCAGTTCGAGTTCCGCGGGTGCTGCGCCGCTCTGCGTCACGTTGACGGCGATGACAGGCACGTCGATGTTCGGGAAACGCGTGATCGGCAGCGTGTAGAACGACTGGATGCCGACATACATCAAGAGGAAGAATGCCAGGAGCGGCGCAATCGGATTGCGTATGGACCAAGCAGAAAAGTTCATCGTCCCCGGTATCCTTGTCGCTCGTCAGGGCTGCTGCGTTCCGCCGGCTTCTGGCCGTGCGGTACCGTCATTCTTCCGGCCGGCGCCTGGCGCCCCCTCCGGCATGTCCCGTCCCTTCGGACGTGTAGAAAGCCCCTTGCCGGGACTCGCGTTGATCAGTTGGCCGCAGCCGCCTCGGCTTCGACCGGATTGATCCGGTCGCCGTCGCGGACATAGGCCCCCGCCTTTGCCACGACCAGATCGCCGGCCGACAGGCCTTCCTCGATTTCGAGAACCTGGCCGTCCTGAATGCCCGTCTTCACCTCGACCAGCGTCACGACCGCGTCGCTGACCTTGCGCACCTGGCTCTTGCCGTTGGCGGTGGTGACGGCGGAAAGCGGCAGAACGATGCCGGTCTTTTCGGCGGTTACAATCGAGGCGCTGGCGAACATGCCGGCACGGGCCTTTTCCGGTTCGTCGAAGCGAATATAAATACGGCCGAGCCTGGTGTTCGGATCAAGCGTCGGCTCGACGAGGCGAACCTCGCCGGTCAGCGTCGCAACGCCGCCACCGAGCGTGATCGTCGCCTTCTGGCCGGCCGCGAGCTTCAGGATCGAATCCTCGGAGACATCGGCCTTCAGTTCGATCTCGCCGTCGCGGATGATCGTGAAAAGCGGCTCGCCGGCGCCGGCCGCAATCGCGCCGATCTTGGCGGTGCGGGCGGCGACCAGGCCCGAAACGGGGCTCTTCACGGCCGTGCGCGCCAGCCGCAGTTCGATGTCGGCAATCTGCGATTCCGCCACCTTGATATCGGCCTGCGCCACTTCGATCGCCTGTTCGGCGGAACTGACGCGTGCGGCTGCCGTCGCTGCATTGGCGATCGCCTGATCGGCGACGGCCTGCGATTGCGAGCCGTTCTTGGAAAGCTTGACCGCCCGGTCGCGCGCGGTGACGGCTTCTGCGGCGGTCGCTTCGGCTTCGACGAGTTGTGCCTTGATCTGCGCAAGCGCGGCCGTGGCCTTGGCGAGCGACGCGCTGAGCTGTCTCTTTTCCAGAAGCAGCGTGTCGTCGTTCAGCGTGGCCAGCGCCTGTCCGGCTTCGACGCGGTCGCCGACATCGGCGTCCAGCGTGCGGATGGACAGTCCGTCGATCAGCGGCGCGACGTAGACTTCCTCGCGCGCCTGGACCGTGCCGGTCGCCAGCGCCCGCTCGACGATCGGCTGCGACCGGGCTTCCGTCACCACGATCGACGGCAGGCTCTGCGTCGACTGGCTGTCTTCGGCAGGTGCGGTGTCGGCCGCATGCGCCGGAAGGGTGGGAAGCAGGGCGAGCAAGCCGAGCGACAGGCAAATTGCAGGATATGAGCGACGAGCCATCGGCCGACTTTCTCTGAATGACTTAAACTTCAGGCGACCTGTGCGCGTGAGCGCCCATTGACCACCCGGCGCATCAACAGATCCAAACATGCACCCGTGCCGTGCGATAGCGACACAAAGGCTCCTAAAAGTAACCGAGCCTATGTAATAGGGCTGTCCTGGGCATACAAGAGGCATATAGGAGGTGCCTCATTATTTTATATTTCACAATGTTGCAACGCAATAGGTCGGGGTCGCGACAAGGCGACGCGCATCCACTGTTGCAAAAAGCGCGCGGTTTGCCCGCGCGCTTTCGCAATCTGGCATGAAATCCCTTTACCCATCGTCAATCGGGTCGAGGGGCTTGCGTCAGCGACAGTCCTATTTCAGGGCTTCGTCGGTGATCGCATGCGTCCAGGCGCCTTCCGGCTCCTTGGAGATGACAGGGTCCGAACCGCCCGAGAGCAGCGAGGCGACGGTGCGCTTGTAGTCGGCCTCGTCAAGCGATCCGTCGGAGCCGGCCGTCAGCTTGGCGACTTCGCCCATCATGCGCTTCTGGTGCGCTTCGGTCTGGGCGCCGGTCGAGTCGTTTTCGAGCACGATGTCGGCGGCTTCGTCCGGGTTCTCCTCGGCATATTTCCAGCCCTTCATCGAGGCGCGCACGAACTTGACCATCTTCTCCTTGAAGGCCGGATCGGCGAGCTTGTCCTCGAGCACATAGAGGCCGTCTTCCAGCGTCGCGACGCCCTGGTCCTCATACTTGAAGGTGACGAGGTCCTCGGCCTTGATGCCGGCGTCGATGACCTGCCAGTATTCGTTGTAGGTCATGGTGGAGATGCAGGCCGCCTGCTTCTGGATCAGCGGATCGACGTTGAAGCCCTGCTTCAGCACGGTCACGCCCTCGGCGCCGCCGTCCGTCGGGATCTTCAACTGGCTCATCCAGGACAGGAACGGATATTCGTTGCCGAAGAACCAGACGCCGAGCGTCTTGCCCTTGAAGTCATCAGGCGAGGCGACGCCGGATTCCTTGAGGCAGGTCAGCATCATGCCCGACGACTTGAAGGGCTGGGCGATGTTGACGAGGGCGACGCCCTTTTCACGCGTTGCGAGCGCAGACGGCATCCAGTCGACGATGACGTCGGCGCCGCCGCCGGCGATCACCTGGGCCGGCGCGATATCAGGGCCGCCCGGCTTGATCTCGACGTCGAGGCCTTCTTCCTCGTAGAAGCCCTTGTCCTTGGCGACGTAGTAGCCGGCGAACTGGGCCTGCGTCACCCACTTCAACTGCAGCGTCACGCTGTCGGCGGCATGCGCCTGGAAGGCCGCCAGCGAGAAGGCGCTGGCCAGCAGCATGGAAGCAATGGTCTTTTTCATCTCTGTTCCCTCTTCTTGTTACGCCTGTCCACCACGGACAGACGGATGCCAGAACGTCACCGCGCGCTCGACGAGCGCGACGATGCCGTAAAAGGCGGAGCCGGCGACCGCGGCAACCGCGATCTCGGCCCAAACCATGTCGACATTCATGCGGCCCACTTCCGTGGAAATCCGGAAGCCCATGCCGACGATGGGCGTTCCGAAGAACTCGGCGACGATGGCGCCGATCAGCGCCAGCGTCGAGTTGATCTTCAACGCGTTGAAGATGAAGGGTGCCGCGGCCGGCAGCCGCAGCTTGATCAGCGTCTGGAACCAGTCGGCCGCATAGGTGCGCATCAGGTCGCGCTCCATGTGGCTTGCGGCGGCAAGGCCGGAGACGGTGTTCACCAGCATCGGGAAGAAGGTCATGATGACGACGACGGCGACCTTCGACTGCCAGTCGAAGCCGAACCACATGACCATGATCGGCGCGACGCCGATGACCGGCAGGGCCGAGACGAAATTGCCGAGCGGCAGCAGGCCCTTCTGCAGGAAGGGCGAGCGGTCGATGAGGATCGCCACCAGGAAACCGAGGCCGCAGCCGAGCGCATAGCCGACCAGCACCGATTTCAGGAATGTCTGGCGGAAATCCGCCCAGAGCGTCGGGATGGAATTGACGAGCCGCACCCCGATCATCGACGGCGGCGGAAGCAGCACCGAGGGCACGTTGAAGCCGCGCACGATGCCTTCCCAGAGCACGAGGATCGCGACGCCGAAAAGGACCGGGACGGCGATCCGCGCCGCGCGCTCCGCCGATGCGCTGGCAAAGGTCCGGCGCACGAGCCATTCGTTGAACGCCCAGGCGCAAAGCCAGAAGACAACGGCGGCGGCGAAGATCACGCTGTTCATGGCTTCACCCCCATGCGGCGAAGCACGGCCGAATGAGCAAGGCCTACGATCGCGACCAGAAGAGCGGCGCAGCCCGCCGCCATGAAGAGCGCCGACCATATCTGCACCGTCTGGCCGTAATAGGAGCCGGCGAGCAGCCGCGCGCCGAGGCCGGCGACAGCGCCCGTCGGCAGTTCGTCGACGATGGCGCCGACGAGGGAGATGGCGATCGCCACCTTCAGCGAGGTGAAGAGATAGGGCATGGACGACGGCCAGCGCAGCTTCCAGAAGATCTGCGAGGGCGAGGCATTGTAGGTGTGCATCAGGTCAAGCTGGATCTGCTCGGGGCTTCTCAAGCCCTTCACCATGCCGACGACGACCGGGAAGAAGGAGAGATAGGTCGAGATCAGCGCCTTCGGCATCAGCCCGGAAATGCCGACGGCGTTCAGGACGACGATGATCATCGGCGCGATGGCGAGGATCGGGATCGTCTGGCTGGCGATCACCCAGGGCATCAGCGAGCGGTCCATGGCGCGATTGTGCACGATGCCGACGGCCAGCAGGATGCCGAGCAGGCCGCCCATGGCGAAACCGGCAAGCGTCGCCGAAAGCGTGATCCAGGCATGGTAGACGAGGCTGCGCTTGGAGGTCACGGCCTTGTTGACGGTCGTGTCCCAGAGTTCCACGATCACCTGGTGCGGCGCCGGCAGAACCGGCCGCTCCTGCGCCATCGTGTTGGGCAGCAGCGTCATGAAATCCGCCGTTGTGCCGGCACGCGCGGCGCTATCGCGCTCGAAGGGCATGTTGAGCACGACGACGAAGACGTACCAGAGGACGATCAGCGCCATGACGACGGTGCCGATCGGCAGCAGGCGGTCCTCTATGAAGCGCGCCTTCTCCATCCCCTAGCTCCGCACCGTCGTCGGCATCAGCATCAGCCCCATCGCGACGACGCCGAGGCCGACACCGGCAAGCTGCGTCAGGTTCAGCCGCTCGCCGAAGAAGAGGAAGGCGATGACGTTGATCATCAGCAGTTGCGTGATCGCCGACAGCGAGATCGCAAGCCCCAGCCCGCCCTCGCGCATCAGCTTCAGCATCATCAGGTTGCCGACGATATAGAGCGCCATCGAGAGCAGCAGGAACAGGATATTGCTCGTCCCGACATAAGCCCTCGACGACGTCGCCGCCCCGATGAAGACTGCCGTCGCGCCGAAGAGCCAGAGGATATAGGGGAGCTTCATCACACGTGCTCCTCATAGCTGTGCCCGGCGCGCAAGCCTTCGCGCACCCGGTGGGCGACTTCGAGGAATTCCGGCGTCTCGCGGATGTCGAGGGGGCGCTCTTTCGGGAGCGGGGAATCGATGATGTCGGTGACGCGGCCGGGGCGGGGGCTCATGACGACGATCTTTGTCGAGAGGTAGACGGCCTCCGGGATCGAGTGGGTGACGAAACAGATGGTCTTCTCCGTCGCGGCCCAGAGCTTCAGCAATTGTTCGTTCAGATGGTCGCGGACGATTTCGTCCAGCGCGCCGAAGGGCTCGTCCATCAGCAACAGGTCGGCGTCGAAGGCGAGCGCGCGGGCGATCGAGGCACGCTGCTGCATGCCGCCGGACAGTTGCCAGGGATATTTCTTGCCGAATCCTGTGAGGTTCACGAGGTCGAGCGTGCGGGCGACGCGCGCCTTCCGGTCGGCGGCCG
>CAMPIK010000172.1 GCA_946886325.1 uncultured Shinella sp. | reverse complement strand
GAGATAGCCCTCGATCCGGTCGTCGACCTCCAGAAAGGCCGGCTGCTCGGCCGCGGGGGCGCAAGCGACCGTGTGGAAGCCGAAGCGGCGCGCGAGATCGCCGAGCGCGACGCCGACGGGGCTTGCACCCAGCACATAGAGATGCGGAACCGGCAGGACCGGCTCGATGAAGACGTCCATACTGCCCTTCGACGGGCACATGTTTCGGGCGAAACGGATGCCGTCGCGCAGTTCCCCCGGCGCGACGCCGAGTTCGGAAAGCAGGTCCTCCGGCTGCACCGAGACGAGCCGCGGATCGCCATCGGCGATCGCCTCGCGCGCCGCCCGCAGCACGGCGCCGCGGGCGCAGCCGCCGCCGATCCAGCCTTCCATGATCGTGCCGTCCTCAAGGATCAGCGCCTTGGCGCCGGCCTTGGCGGCCGTTGCCGCGACGGTGCGCACCACGGTCGCCATGACATAGGGCGTGCCGGCGCGCTTCAGGTCCTGCGCGATCTCGTCGATTTTCGGTTTCCTCATCATGCGCGCCTCCCTAAACTCGCTCACACCTTGCGAAGATGCGGTTCGAGTGCTTCCAGCTTTTCCAGCGTATTGGCGGCGGCGAAGAGATCGAGATGGGGCAGTGCCGCCGCCATGCCGCGCGCCACCGGCTCATAGCCCTTCCAGCCCTTCAGCGGATTGAGCCAGACGATCTTGCAGCGCCGCCGTTTCAGCCGGGCGAGTTCGAGGCCCAGCCGTTCGGCGGGATCGGTGTCGTAGCCGTCGGACAGGATCACCACCACGGTCCGGCCCGTCACCATGCCGCGCGCATACTGGTCGTTGAACGCCTTGAGACTGGCGCCGATCCTGGTGCCGCCGCCGAAGCCGTTGGCCATCAGCGACAGGCGCTCCACGGCCCTCAGCGTATCGTTGTCGCGCAGCGCATCGGAAATCCGCACCAGCCGCGTGTGCAGCAGGAAGGCATCGGTCCGGCTGTCGGCGCTGACGAGACCCTGCAGGAAGGCGAGAAAGACGCGGGCATAGACGCTCATGGAGCCGGAGACGTCACAGATCGCCACGATGTTGACCGACCGGTCCGGCCGGCGGCGCCGCAGCAGTTCGACCGGATCGCCGCCATGGGCGACCGAGCGGCGGGCGATACGGCGCAGATCCAGCATCGCGCCGCGCCGGGCGGCCTTGCGGCGCCGCGACCGCCGGTCCCGCAGCGATCGCGCGATCAGCCGGGCGACCCGCTCCGCCTCCGCCAGTTCCTCCGGCGTGGTCAGGCTTCCGAGATCGGCGCGGCGGACGGCCTCGATCCGCGAGGCGACCAGCCGTCCGGTCCCCTCGGCGTCGCTCTCCGCATCGCCGCCCTCCTCCGGCACATCCGGCAGGCCGCCGCCGGCGCGGCTTTCCATCATCTCGCGGATATTGGATGTCTGGCGCGGTGGGCGGCGGCCGGCGTCGCGCGCCTGCTTTGCCCGCTGGCGCTCTCGCCCGTCCGACAGCCAGTAGGCGTCGAAGAGATCGTCGAAGGCGCGGAAACCGTCGCTGCCGCGGGCGCAGACGGACTTCAGCGCGAGGCGGACTTCCGCGCGGTCCGTCGCCTCGATGGCATCGAGCGCGGCAAGGGCCGTCTCGCTCTCCGGCATGCCGGCGTCGAAGCCGTTCAGCCGCAGATGGGCCATGAAGCCCGCCATGCGCTCCTGCAACGTCTGGCGTTCCGGAAAGCGGGTCGCGCGCATCACGCCGCCTTTCCGACCAGGCGCTGCTGCACCGCCATCGGCACGGCGGCCCGGTCGGCCTGGGTCTTCAGCAGGCAGACGAGCGTTGCCTGCAACTCGACGGGATCGTCGGCGAGGTCGTTGATGCCGAGGCCGGAGATCGCCGCCGCCCAGTCGAGCATTTCGGCAATGCCCGGCTTCTTCTCCAGGTCCTCCTTGCGCAAGGCCTGCACGACGCCGACGATCTGCTCGCAGAGCCGTGCCTCAAGCCCCGGCTGCCGGCCGGCGAGGATGGCAAGTTCGGTCGCGCGATCGGGATAGCCGACATAGGTATAGAGACAGCGGCGGCGCAGCGCATCCGACAGGTCGCGCGTCCCGTTCGACGTCAGGATCACGTGCGGCCTCGTCGTGGCGGTGATCGTGCCGAGTTCGGGGATGGTGACCTGGAAATCCGACAGGAGTTCGAGCAGGTAGGCTTCGAATTCCTCGTCCGCCCGATCGACCTCGTCGAGCAGCAGCACCGGCGCCTTGTCCTGCCGGATCGCCTCCAGCAGGGGGCGGGCGAGCAGGTATTTGTCGGAGAAGATGCGGTCCTCGACATCGTCGCCCGAAACGCCGCTTTCGGTTGCCGCCCGGATGGAGAGAAGCTGGCGCTGGTAGTTCCATTCGTAGATCGCCGAGGCGGCATCCAGCCCCTCGTAGCATTGCAGGCGGATGAGGCGCGTGTCGAACAGTTCGGCAAGCGTCTTCGCCACCTGCGTCTTGCCGACGCCGGCGGCCCCTTCGAGCAGCAGCGGCTTGCCGATCGTGACCGCCAGATGCAGCGCCATGGCGAGATCGTCGGAAGCGACGTAGCCATGGCGTGCGAGATCGTCCTTGAGCGTCTTCCAGGTCATCGTTCTTTCCCGGCGGCGGCAGACGGATCGACACGAGGCCGATCCGTCCTTCGCCCCTGCCCCTCAGCCATGCAGGCCGAGTTCATTCGCCGTCTTCCAGATCCGCCAGTGATCGTGGGGCATGTGCGTCTGCGTCAGCCCGAAGGTGCGGAACGCGTCATGCACGGCATTGGAGAAGGCCGGCACGGAGCCGACATTCGGGCTCTCGCCCACGCCCTTGGCGCCGATCGGATGATGCGGCGACGGCGTGACGGTGAAGTCGGTCGTATAGTGCGGCGTCTCCCAGGCCGTCGGCAGGAAGAAGTCCATCAGCGTGGCCGTCTTCATGTTGCCCATGTCGTCATAGGCGATCTCCTGGCCCATCGCGATGGCATAGCCCTCGGTCGCGCCGCCATGCACCTGGCCCTCGATGATCATCGGGTTGATGCGGGTGCCGCAGTCGTCGAGCGCGTAGAACTGCCGGATCTCGTGCTCGCCGGTATCGACGTCGATCTCCATGACGCAGATATAGGCGCCGAAGGGATAGGTCATGTTCGGCGGATCGTAGTAGCTGACCGCCTCGAGGCCCGGTTCGAGGCCAGGGATGGCCTTGTTATAGGCGGCGAAGGCAATCTCCTTCATGGTCTTGAAGCGCTCCGGCGCGCCCTTGACGGCGAAACGGTCGATATCCCATTCGACGTCGTCGTCATGGACCTCCAGCAGATAGGCCGCGATCATCTGCGCCTTGGCGCGGATCTTTCGCCCGGCCATGGCGGTCGCCGCGCCCGCGACGGGCGTCGAGCGCGAACCGTAGGTGCCGAGGCCGTAGGGCGCCGTATCCGTATCGCCTTCCTCGACCGTGATGTCGTCGGCCGGAATGCCGATCTCCGAGGCGAGGATCTGCGCGAAGGTCGTGGCATGGCCCTGGCCCTGGCTGATCGTGCCGAGCCGGGCGATCGCCGATCCCGTCGGATGAATGCGGATTTCGCAACTGTCGAACATGCCGAGCCCGAGGATGTCGCAGTTCTTGACCGGGCCGGCGCCGACGATTTCGGTGAAATGCGTGAGCCCGATGCCCAAGAGCTTGCGGGTCTTGCCGGCCTTGAAATCCTCGAGCCGCCGCGCCTGCTCTAGGCGCAGCCCCGCATAGTCGACGGCCTTCAGGGCCTTGTCCCAGGCGGTGTGATAATCGCCGGAGTCATATTCCCAGCCCAGCGCCGAATGATAGGGGAACTGGTCCTTGCGGATGAAGTTCTTCGAGCGAAGCTCCGCCGCGTCCATGCCGAGCTTGATCGCGAGCACCTCGATCATGCGCTCGATGAAATAGGCGGCCTCCGTCACCCGGAACGAGCAGCGATAGGCGACGCCCCCCGGCGCCTTGTTGGTATAGACGCCGTCGACCGCGAGATGGGCGACCGGGATGTCGTAGGAGCCGGTGCAGATGTTGAAGAAGCCGGCCGGGAACTTCGTCGGATCGGCACAGGCGTCGAAGGCGCCGTGGTCGGCCGTCACATGGCAGGAAAGCCCGGTGATCCGTCCGTCCTTCGTCGCGGAGATCCTGCCCTTCATCCAGTAGTCGCGGGCAAAGGCGGTCGCCATCAGGTTTTCCATCCGGTCCTCGACCCACTTCACCGGAACGCCGGTGACGATGGACGCGACGATGGAGCAGACATAACCCGGATAGACCCCGACCTTGTTGCCGAAGCCGCCGCCGATATCGGGCGAGATGATCCGGATATTGTGCTCGGCGATGCCGGAGATCAGCGAGGCGACCGTGCGCACCGCATGCGGTGCCTGGAAGGTGCCCCAGACCGTCAGCTTGCCGTTCACCTTGTCCATCGAGGCGACGCAGCCGCAGGTCTCGAGCGGACAGGGGTGGGTGCGGTGGTAATAGACCATCTCCTCCGCCACGACATCGGCCGAAGCGAGCACCTTCTCGGTCGCCTCCCGGTCGCCCTGCTCCCAGGTGAAGATGTGGTTGTGGTGGCGGCGCGGCCCATGCGCGCCCTCGGTCTTGCCGGCGAGATCCTCGCGCAGCACCGGCGCATCCGCAGCCTCCGCCTTGAACGGATCGACGACGACCGGAAGCTCCTCGTAGCCGACCTCGACCAGTTCGACCGCGTCGGCCGCGATATAGCGGTTCTCGGCGACGACGAAAGCCACTTCCTGGCCCTGGAACAGCACCTTGCCGTCGGCCAGCACCATCTGCACGTCGCCGGCGAGCGTCGGCATCCAGTGCAGGTTCAGCGGCGCAAGGTCGGCTGCCGTCAGCACGGCGACGACGCCCGGCAGCGCCTTGGCCTTTTCGGCATCGATCGAGGTGATGCGGGCATGGGCATAGGGGCTGCGGACGAAATCGCCGAAGAGCATGCCCGGCATCTTGATGTCGTCGACATAATTGCCCTTGCCCTGGGTGAAGCGGGCGTCCTCGACGCGCTTGCGCGCCGTTCCAAGACCCTTGAGTGCAGCCGCACGTTCGGTCTTCGGGGGTGTCATCTCGTTCATTGTGCCGCCTCCTTGACCGCGTTGAGTTCGGCTGCCGCCGCCAGGATCGCCTTGACGATGTTCTGGTAGCCGGTGCAGCGACAGAGATTGCCGGACATGCCGAAGCGGACTTCCTCCTCCGTCGGATCCGGATTTTCCTGCAACAGCCGGTAGGCGCGGGTGATCATGCCCGGCGTGCAGAAGCCGCATTGCAGGCCGTGATGCTCCTTGAACATGGTCTGGAGCACGTGAAGGCCATCCGGCCCGCCGAGCCCCTCGATCGTGGTGAGACTGGCGCCGTTCGCCTGGGCGGCAAAGACCGTGCAGGATTTTACCGACCGGCCGTCCATGTCGACGGTGCAGGCGCCGCAATGGGTGGTCTCGCAGCCGATATGCGGTCCGGTGATCGAAAGCTCCTCGCGCAGCACGTGGATCAGCAGTTCGCGTGGCTCGGCCAGAAGCTCGACCGGCTTTCCGTTGACCGTCAGCTTGATATGCATCTTGCTCATGGGATCCTCCTTCAGGCGCGGGATGCGGCGCGTTCGATCGCGCGGCGCAGGATGACGGCGGCGGTGTGGCGCTTGAACGCCACCGGCCCCTTGTTGTCGTCCTGGGGATTGATGACCTCGAGCATGGCGTTGACTGCCCTCTCGACATCGGCAGGCCCGAGCGGGCTTCCTTCCAGCGCCGCACCGGCCGCCTCGCACCAGACGGGCGTGTCGGAGAGGTTGGTCATGGCGATCGACGCGGTGGAACAGTGCGCGCCCGATTTCGCGATGATCACCGAAGCCGCGGCCGTCGCGTAGTCGCCGGTCTTGCGCTTCTGCTTCTCATAGGCCTGGCCGCCGGCCGGCGCCT
>CAMPIK010000171.1 GCA_946886325.1 uncultured Shinella sp. | reverse complement strand
CGCGGGAGCAGTCACAAGTCTCGATCCTGTCGATATCGCCGAAGCCATCATCGGCGTCCTTGCCGATACGCCTCTGGCCGAAACCATGGGGGAGAACGGTCGCAGGCTGGTTTTTGAGAACTATACCTGGCCGCGCATCGCTGAATTGACGATTGGGCTCTACGAAGCCTATGCGCCGTCGACCGCGCAGGTGAGCGTCTCCGCCGCCTGACTATCTGATGCAAGAGGGCCTCGAACAGAGATTACGGGTCGCCGGACCACTGTTGGCGTTTGGCGACGACCCGCGCCGGATTTCCGGCATAAACCGTCCAAGGCTCCAGCGCCCTGACAGCCACGCCCCGTGCGCCGAGGACTGCGCCCTCTCCAACGCGCGTTCCCGGTCCGACGAAAGCCTCCGCGGCGATCCAGCAATTTCGTTGCAGCAGGATCGGCCGTGCCACCAGCGGAAATTCCTTTCGCTGGATATCGTGCGACCCTGTGCAAAGATGTGCGCGTTGCGACACAACCACCAGCGTCTCGAGGGTCACGGTTGCGACGTTGTAGCAGATAACGCCAGGCCCCATGGATGCGTGCCGACCCATGACGAGATTGCCCGGCCACCAGATGACGGTGCTGCCGTGCACGATAGCAGTCGGATCGAGCTTTGCACCGAACAGGCGAAGCAGACGATTTCGCCACGGATGCAGGGGCGCGGGCGTCCATGATGCAAGACACCGCCAGACGACAATCCAGGCGAGACGCATCAGTCTGAACCGCAAGGCGAATGTCGGGCCACCGAGGAGAGGCGAGACCAGTCCCGCGGCATCAATATGAGGATCGTCATAACGCGACTTCATCAGGAAACGGTCCTTTCCGGCCCCATCGATGCGTGACGGACACGCAAGGCGCGTCCGCTGGCCACGACGGCCAGCGCCAGTGACGGCACGAGAAAGAGGATCATGTGGACCCAGGCCATCAGGACCCAGTCGGTCTGATGCGAGACCACATGCGTTGCCGGAACGACGGACAGCATGTAGGTCAACTGCCCCGCCATCTGGCCGTCCTTGGCGCTCGCCCAAAGCCTCGAAAGCAAATAGGAGATCAGAAAGAATTTCAGGGCGCCGAAGTACCAGAACGACTGAAATGCATCGGCCATGCCGGTCTCGGTCGTTCCGACCAGGGCATTGTAGTCGCGCGCCATGGCCGGAACCTTCAGCATCATAGAGCGCTTCGTCGCCTCGCCGACGAGTTGGGAGGGGACGTAGTTGAACACCAGCCGGTTCCAGTGGAACTTGCCGTAGTCGAACTCAAGAGACGATGCGGTATGATCGATCCGCAGTATTGCGTTGCGCACCTCGGGTCCTCCCTCGTTCAGCGTCGTTCGAAAGTTTGCCGACACGTCGATCTGGCCGATTTCCTGCCAGATCGGGCCTGAATTCGCGCGTGTGATCGCGCGATAGTCGCCCATGCTGTTCATCAGGAACGTACCCAGCAGCACGCCGGCAAGCACAAGCGGTCGGGGGCACAGATAGCCTCGATGAAACCAGAACGAGACCGCGAAGATCATCACGAGTTCGAGCGCTTCCGCCCGCTTGCCGGTGACGATGATTCTGTCGAGATAGAAGACCAGATCGAAGGCGACGATCGAGATCGCAGCCAGGGACGGGCGTCTCGCGAGGCAAAGGACGGCGAGGGCAAGACCGTATGTCATGAGCCGGGCAACGAAGAGATAGATCACCGGAACGCCGCTCATCTGGACACCGACGACCATGTCCCCCGGCAGACGGCTCAGCTTGAAATAGAAATAGGCGCCGATGACCGAAAAGACGGCCGAAACGATCAGCAGTCGCCGCTCACTGAAGGCCATGCGCAGGAAGGAAACCGGCTTGCTTGTGGAGGACCAGCCGACCCAGACCATGACGAGGCAAAGAAAGGTAAATGCCACCGCGCGCTCATAAGCGCCCGGTGGAAGAAACCGGTCGTTCATCAATCCGGGCAGCTGAGGCAGAAGAAAACCGACGGCCATCACGCCCACCAGGAAGGGAAGCTGGTAGATCCGGGCGGGCGCCAGCATTCCCCACAAAAGCAGCAGGGCAACCGTCAGACCGAGGACCGAAGTCAAGATCATGCTCACGGCGAGTGTCCCTCCCGGAACCAGTGCGGAAACTTCGACCGCCGGGAGGCGAATCCTCGTGTCTCCCCCTCCCGACGGCGGCTGCAGGAAGACGAAGCTCCCTGCAACAAACGATCAGACCGGCAGGCCGTTCTCCCGCCGCCGCAACTCTTCGGTCTTGATGACGATCATGTATTCATAGGCGGCGAGCAGCTGGCAGTAGTGGTAGCCCTCTCTTCCGTCGAGGAATCCGCCGCGCAGGACATACATGTAGACGAAGCGCGCCGCAGGCCGAAATGGCAGGCGCATGGACAGTTCCTTCAAGGCCCGCCTGCGCACCTCCGGCACGCCACTCAACAGGTCGCGCCATGGCACGCGCTTCTCGCGCAGGCTGGTGACCGTCTCGCGGGCTTCCGACGAAGAGTAGCGATTGTGCTTGTCGTACCAGGCATTCATCCCCTTGTTGAAGCTGTAGTGGATGAAATGCGCGTTGAGCCGACCTTCGGGTCCTTCCGTCAGGCAGCGCGAATGGGCGTCGCGTTCGTATCGAACCCGATCCGGCCGCACCAGCCGGGTGATCCAGGTCGGATAGAGGCTGCTGTGCTTGATCCAGCGGCCCATGAACATGTTCTTGTAGCGGATGCGGAAGGAGCTTTCGGGCCGTGCCGCATCGCGGGCGATCGCCAGCATTTCGTCACGCAGATCGGATGGCGTCACCTCGTCAGCGTCCGGCGTATAGACCCATGGATATTTGTACTCGATTTCCTTCAGCCCATAGGTGCGTTGGCGCGATTCCGTATCGTGGGCCCGTTGGTAGACGCGGGCCCCTGCTGCTTGCGCAATCTCGACCGTCCCGTCGGTGCTGTAGGAATCCAGCACAACAATGTCATCGCACCAAGCCAGTGATGCGAGGCAGGCGGGAAGGTTCTTTTCCTCATTGAGCGTCATAATCAGAACGGAAATTGACATGCCTTTCTCCGTTGCCTTTCTTCACATCTGAAGCTTGACGGAGGTCTGGCCGACCCGGCGTGTCCGCCGGTGCGACAGGCCTTCGATGGCAAGCACGAACGCGGTATGGAGCATCGCGACGAACAGCAGGCCAACCAGCATCATGAATTCCGGCACATCGAGCAAAATGCCGAGATAACCGATCCCGCCACAGAGGAAGGAAAACAGGACGATGATGTAGCTGGTGGCCGCCGGAGAGATCCCGGAGTCGATCAAAAGATGATGCAGGTGCCGGCGATCCGCCGACATGGGACTGCGGTGGTCAAGCATGCGGCGGACCATGAGGCTCAACGTATCGACCACGGGAACGATCACCAGCCACAAGAGGGAGGGGAAAGGCAATCCACCGGCGGAATCCGCCAGGCGCAGGATCAGATAGGCGATGATGGCACCAAGGGTCGTGCTCCCGGCGTCCCCAAGATAGACCGATGCGCGAGCGCGCCATGGACTGCGAATGTTGAAGATGAGAAAACCGCCGACCGCCGCCAACAGGGTCGCAACCGGAAAGGCCAGCCCTTCTTCGCCCTTGTGAAGCGACAGAAGGAGGATCCAGACGAGCGCTGCCGCCGCACTGCCGCCGGCGAGACCGTCAACGCCGTCCACCATGTTCCATGCATTGATAAGCCCGACGACGAACGCCACGGACACGACAATAAGGGCGTCGTGGCTACTGTGGATCTCCGCCGGCAGCAGGTCACCGAGCGAAATCTGTCCCAGACCTTCCGTGGCAATCAGGGCTGCTGCAATTGCGACCTGTACCACGAAGCGGAATCGCGCGGGCAGCGCGAAACGATCGTCAACAACCCCGAGACCGACGACGAGCAGCATTGCCGACCAAAATCCCGGTCCGAGACCCATGAAATTCGGCGTCAACAGGCCGATGCCGGAGAAGCTCAGGAAAATTGCAATACCGCCGCACAGAGGGACGGCGCCCTCGTGAATCTTTCGATGATCCGGCAGATCGACCAGATTGAGCGGCGCGCATATCCGGCGCAGCAGGACAACCAGAAGGGCACTCAAGGCAAGTGTCGCCGAGCTTTCCAGCAGCAAGACCATCATCCGACGCCCCCAAATTGACGCCGATGTCCTGACCTTCAGCGGTGAGGTTGCATGGGCGACGAAAGCAAGCATAACGATTGAATTGCGCCGCCAACACATGAGCAAAGGTTGCAATACATGGCCCCGGAAGTCGCCCAACTCCGGTCGTGCTTACCTCGTCTACCGCTTTCCGTTACCCTGTTCACCCAATGGCCAAGGCTCCGGAAGGCCAAGTGGATTTTACGCACCGGACCGACTAGCATTCCTGCTGCTGCACCCAGCAAGCAAGCTCAGGTCAGCATCGCCTCACGCCGATCTTGACGCTGGACCGCAGCGCACGCGCACGCAAATCCGGGAAACATAATGGACTACGACTACTGCGTGATCGGAGGAGGCATCGTCGGTCTGGCAACCGCCATGCGTCTGCTTGAAACTTACCCCGGCGCGAGCCTGGTCCTGCTTGAAAAGGAAGAAGCGCTTGGCCGGCACCAGACCGGACACAATAGCGGGGTGATCCATGCCGGCATCTATTACCCGCCCGGCAGCCTGAAGGCGGAGCTTTGCCGCAAGGGGGCGCAGGCCACCAAGGACTTCTGCGCGCAGAACGACATCCGCTTCGATGTCTGCGGAAAGATGCTCGTTGCCACCTCGGACCTGGAACTGCAGCGCATGGCATTGCTCTACGAGCGGTCGAAGCAGAACACGATCGTTGTCGACCGGGTCAGCGAAGGCGAACTGAAGGAACGGGAACCGCATATCCGCGGCCTTGGTGCGCTCTTCGTGCCCTCGACCGGTATCGTGAGCTATAAAGAAGTCTGCCTGGCAATGGCACGACGCATCGAGACGCTGGGCGGCGAAATCCGCCTCTCGTCTCGCGTGACCGGCATTCGCGAGGCAGTCGATGCCGTTGACATCACATCACCGGGTGAAGCCTGGCGGGCAAGGAAGCTCCTGGTGTGCGCCGGATTGCAATCGGACCGGCTCGCCGTTCTCGCCGGCCTTGCGATAGAGCATCGCATCGTGCCCTTCCGTGGCGAGTACTACCGACTGCCATCGGCGAAGAGCGATATCGTCCGTCACCTGATTTACCCGATCCCCGACGCCGCCTTGCCTTTTCTCGGCATCCATTTGACGCGCATGATCGACGGTAGCGTTACGGTCGGGCCGAATGCCGTCATTGGCTTCGCCCGCGAAGGGTATCCACGCCTGTCTGTCAGCGTCCCGGATATGGTGGACTATGCCCTGTTTCCCGGCTTCTGGAAAACCGTTCTTGCCCACCGCAAATCTGCAGTAGCCGAATTGCGCAATTCACTCTGGAAGTCGGCCTATCTGGAAGAATGCCGGAAATATTGCCCGAGCCTTACGATCGATGACCTGCTGCCGCACGAGGCGGGCATCCGCGCGCAGGCGGTTCACAGGAACGGCAACCTTATCCACGATTTCCTGTTTGCCCAGACGGATCGCATGCTGCACGTCTGCAACGCGCCGTCCCCGGCAGCGACATCGGCAATCCCCATTGCAGAAATGATAATCAGCCGGCTGTCATAAGCTCGAGGCTCCCGATCAATTCGATTTGTGCGGCATAGACGTCGCGCGGCAAACCCGATGGGATTGAGGGGGTGCAGTTATGCTGACAGAGCCTGAAGCGAAGTTGTTCCAAGATACACTGAGTTTTCAACGATAGAAATAACTTAGCAAACTGTTCGATTCTTATATTCGCGGCATTTCAACTGCTCCCGCGATTGCGAAAGGGGGCGCGGGTTCGATACCCTTCAGGACCCGCAACAT
>CAMPIK010000170.1 GCA_946886325.1 uncultured Shinella sp. | reverse complement strand
ACCTGCCACCAGTCGACGACCGTCATGCCTGTTGTCAGCGGCGACTGGACCTCGATCTCGACATTGCAGTCGCGGCCGCTGAAGAGTTCGGGCTTCAACAGATAGGCGATGACAGTCGGATCGTGCAGCGGCCCGCCGTCCGAGCCGTATTTCTCGATGTCGAAACGCTCGAAGAACTCCAGCATCTCGGCCATGGCAATGGCCGGGCGCGAGCCGAGCGCCCGGATCGCGGCGACACGCGTCTTGAAGGTCAGCACCCTGTGCGTCACGTCGAGCGGCATCATCACGATCGGCATGCCGGAGCGGAACACCTCGTCCGCCGCTTCCGGATCGACATAGATGTTGAACTCAGCGGCCGGCGTGATGTTGCCGCCCTCGAAGAAGCCGCCGCCCATCATCACCAGTTCGCGCACGCGCGATGCGATTTCGGGGGCCTTGCGGAGCGCCAGCGCAATGTTCGTCAGCGGCCCGAGCGTGCAGAGCGTCACGCTGCCCGGCGCCTCGCGCAGCACTGTCTCGATGATGAAATCGACGCCGTGCTGGTCCTGCAGAGCCATTGTCGGTTCGGCAAGCTCCGGGCCGTCGAGCCCTGTCTTGCCATGCACATGCTCGGCCGTGACGAGCGCGCGCGCAACGGGCTTGTCCGCGCCGGCAAAGACCTTCACGTCGAAACGACCGCACAGTTCGCAGACAATGCGCGCATTGCGCTCCGTCAGGCTCAGCGGAACGTTGCCCGCGACGGCCGTTATGCCGAGCAGTTCGATCTCATCAGGACTTCCAAGCGCCAGCATGATGGCGGCGGCGTCGTCCTGCCCCGGATCCGTGTCGATGATGATTTTCCGTGGCTCGGCCATGCGTCCTTCGTCCTTTCGTGAACTCGGGAATGCACGTCGTCACTGCCCGGCGAAGCGGCGACTATATTTGGCAATTCCCAGTTCGCAAGCGCCTTGCGCGCAATTGCTTCAATCCCCATATTGCCACTATCGGGATGCCGCTTCGGGTCCCGGTATGGTCGCTTGAAGGCAAGGACTGACGACAATGACGCGCATGACGCCCTTTGCGAGCCCGCTTCTTCTGGGCTTCGATGCGATGGAAAAGACCCTTGAGCGCATTGCCAAGGGCAATGACGGCTACCCGCCCTACAATATCGAACGGCTTCGCCCCGATGGCGACAGCGGCGCGCCGGACCGGCTGCGCATCACGCTCGCCGTCGCCGGCTTCTCGGAAGACGAACTCGACGTCACGACCGAGGAGAACCAGCTGGTGATTCGCGGCCGGCAGACGGATGCGGGCGAACGGGACTATCTCTACAGGGGCATTGCCGCCCGGCAGTTCCAGCGCATGTTCGTCCTTGCCGACGGAATGCGCGTCCTCGGTGCCGAACTGAGGAACGGTCTCCTCTCCGTCGACCTCGTGCGCCCGGAACCGGAGCGCATGGTAAAGAAAATTAACATTTCCGTACCAGACTAGTCCATGCGCCGTTCCCTCGGTCACACCGTCGGTAGCGGCCCTGGACTAGACTGAGACTACCGGGCGCACCGCCGGATCGTCGTGACCCGCGGGCGTGCGGACAACCGGCAGACATGCCGGATCCCAGCCACGGAGGCGAACATGGGACTGAAGACTCTCGCACCACAGGTCACCAAGGCGGACCTCGCGCATCTCGGCGCGGGCGAAGTCGGCTATATCCGCAAGATGCGGGCCGACGAAGTGTCGCGCTGCTTTCCCGAGGCCCCGGAAATCGATCCCGACCTGGATCTCTGGGCACTCTTCGGCGCCGACGGCACGCCGATCCTTCTGACCGACAACCGCTCCAGCACCTTCTACAAGGCTGCCGAGGACGAATTGCGCACGGTCAGCCTGCACTGACACTTGCGGCCCGCCGCGATCAGACGCGGCGGAAGGTGAGATAGGCCGAACTGCGGCCCTCGCGCCGGGCCTTGGCCTCGTAGCGCGTACCCGGCCACCCTTCGAAGGGGGCCAGCCAGTCGACGGCATTGTCGGCCGTCCAGACAAAGGCGGGATGCGCCCCGCAGTGGACGAGCGTCCAGTTGACATAGGTGTCTATGTCGGACGCGAAGCAGAAGTGACCGCCCGGCTTCAGCACGCGCGCAAAGCGGTCGAGATTGACCGCGGACACGAAGCGACGTTTCCAGTGTTTTTTCTTCGGCCAGGGATCGGGATAGAGAAGGTCTATCTGGTCCAGCGACGCGTCCGGCAGCCAGTCGAGAATGACCGTCGCATCGTCGTCATAGAGGCGGATGTTGCGCGCGCCGGTTTCCTCGATCCGCCCCACCAGTTTCGCCATCGAATTGACGAAGGGCTCGACGCCGATGAAGGCCGTCGCGGGCTGCTCGATCGCGCGGTGGATGAGGTGCTCGCCGCCGCCGAACCCGATCTCGAGCCGGATGCGTTCGGGACGCGTGTCGAAGAGCGACGCGAGCTCGGCGGGCGCCGGCTGACCGGGATCGATCTTCAGCGCCGGAAGAACATCATCGAGATTGCGCGCCTGGCGCTCCCTCAAGGGCTTGCCCTTGCGGCGACCGAAGAACGCTTCGGTCGCCCGCGAACGCCGTTCGCTTTCGTTCATCGCCGTCTCAGTTCTTCAAAGCGTCCTTGAGCGGCTTGACGAGGTCGAGCTTCTCCCAGGAGAAGGACCCGTCACGGCCGGCCTTGCGGCCGAAATGGCCATAGGCGGACGTCTTCGCGTAGATCGGCTTGTTGAGGTCGAGATGACGACGGATGCCGGAAGGCGACAGGTCGATCACCTTGCGGATGGCGGCCTCGACCTCGTCTTCCGAAACCTTGCCGGTGTCATGCAGGTCGACATAGACCGACAGCGGCTGGGCAACGCCGATGGCGTAGGCAAGCTGGATCGTGCAGCGGTCGGCGAGACCGGCGGCAACGACGTTCTTCGCGAGATAGCGCGAGACATAGGCCGCGGACCGGTCGACCTTGGTCGTGTCCTTGCCCGAGAAGGCGCCGCCGCCATGCGGTGCCGCACCGCCATAGGTGTCGACGATGATCTTGCGGCCGGTCAGGCCCGCATCGCCGTCCGGTCCGCCGATGACGAACTTGCCGGTCGGGTTGATGTACCAGGCGCAATCGTCGGCGATCTTGATGTCGGAAAGGGCTTCGCGGATATAGGGCTCGACGACCTGCCGGACCTTCTTCGAATCCCAGCTTTCATCGAGATGCTGGGTCGAAAGCACGATCGAGGTCACCGCTTCCGGCTTGCCGTCGACATAGCGAACCGTGATCTGGCTCTTGGCGTCGGGGCCGAGCTTGCCGGCGTCGCCTTCGCCCTTCTTGCGGGCGGTCGCGAGGAGCTGGAGAATGCGGTGCGAATAATAAAGCGGTGCCGGCATCAGCTCCGAGGTTTCCCGGCAGGCGTAACCGAACATGATGCCCTGGTCGCCGGCGCCCTCGTCACCCTGCTGATCGGATGCATTGTCAACGCCCTGCGCGATGTCGGCAGACTGCGAATGCAGGAGCACGTCGATCTTCGCGTTCTTCCAGTGGAAGCCGTCCTGCTCGTAGCCGATGTCGCGGATGGCCTTGCGGGCAGCGGACTTGAACTTCGACGGATTGATCACGTCCTTGCCGTTCTTGTCCTTCTTCATCAGGCTCGGCGGCAGGCGAACCTCGCCGGCGATGACCACGCGGTTCGTCGTTGCCAGCGTCTCGCAGGCGATGCGCACCGACCAGGGATCCACATTGGTCTTGGTGGCTTCGCGGTAGACGAGATCGACGATTTCGTCGGAGATACGGTCGCAAACCTTGTCCGGATGACCTTCCGCGACGGATTCGCTGGTGAAGAGGTAGCTGCTGCGCATGCGGGAATTCCCCTCAATGAAAATAGTCTCGGCAGTTGTTAGTCAGTTCATTGCCGAAAAACAAGCACACAACGACATAAATATATCTTTATGTCCCGAAATCGGGTGAAATTCGCCAGCCACCGCGCATAGAAAAAGCGGCCCGATGGAGCCGCTTTATCCGACATCTCCGCATCTGACGCGTCCGCGCGATGCAGGTCGTGTCACTCGCTCTCGGCTTCTGCCGCCAGCGCCTTGACGAGATCGACGATCTTGCGGCGAACCTTGGGGTCGGCGATCTTGACGAAGGCGCGGTTGAGTTGCAGCCCTTCCGACGAGGACAGGAAGTCCACGACGTAGTTCGAACTTTGCGCTTCAGCCATTCCGCCGGGGGTGGAATTGTCGCCGGGCGCGTCTTCGAAGAAAAAGGAAACGGGAACGTTCAGGATACTCGAGATATTCTGGAGGCGGCTGGCGCCGACCCGGTTCGTGCCCTTCTCGTATTTCTGGATCTGCTGGAATGTGATTCCAAGGCTCTCACCGAGTTTTTCCTGACTCATGCCGAGCATGGTCCGGCGAAGACGGATCCGGCTGCCGACATGGATATCGATCGGATTCGGCTTCTTCTTGTTTTCCATCATAACTCTGTCCTAACGCGATTTGGCCCCAATGCCCGCTTAGACCATGCAGACCTAACGTCACGTTGTATTCCGCGATCCTTGTGTCCATCACAATACGAGAGGAGTGCCGGCGGAGGCCACTATGCAATTTTAGGGGTTTTTGGTCAATTCTCCTGATTTATAAAACCAAAGCGAGAAATAGCCGCGACAAGGAACACTATTACGATCAATACGGGAAACCGCAGATTCCATAGTCGGCTGTCTTGATTTGAAACGTATTTTCCCGGAAGAGTTGCATCAATAACAGAATCCGCATTATAAGACAACCCTAATAAGATGCGCCCCTTCGCATCGACGATCGCCGAGATGCCGCTGTTGGCACCGCGAATCAGCGGCAGGCCGGTTTCGACCGCCCGGAGGCGGGCCTGATGGAAATGCTGATAGGGTCCGGGCGAATTACCGAACCAGGCATCATTCGTCACGTTGAGCAGGGCATTTGTCGATCGCGCTGATTCGGTGATCTCCGCCGGGAAGATCGCCTCGTAGCAGATGAGCGGGTAAAAGGACGTCCCGGACGGCAGCACCAGGGGCTTGTGCTCGCGGGCACCCGAGAAACCGCCGGGCATGGCAGCAACGGCATCGATGCCCCAGGAACTGAAGAAATCCTCGAACGGCATATATTCGCCGAAGGGCACCAGATGCACCTTGTCGGCGGCGCCGACGATCTGTCCCTTTCCGTCGATCACATAGATGGAATTGTAGTAGCGCGGCGGCGTGCCCGAACCGGCGCTTTCCGTCCGGACGGCACCGGCGACGAGAACCTGGTCGTCTTCCAGAACCTCCGCGATCCGCACGAGCGCGTCCGGATTGTCCGTCAGGACGAAGGGGATCGAGGTTTCGGGCCAGACGATGACGTCAGGCCTCTTGCCGTCGCCTTCGGGCGCAGCCGCGCTCATGGCCAGGTGCTTCTCGAAAATCTCGGCCCGCGCGGAATCGTCGAGCTTCTTCGCCTGGTCGATGACGGGCTGCACGAGGCGGATGACCGTCTCACTCGCGGGCGCATCCGGCATCCGGTAGAGCGCATATCCGCCATAACCGAGATGCGCGGCAAGGAGGACCGCAGCCAGCGATAGGCCCACACGCCGGCCGCGCCCCGTTCCAAGCAGAGCCGGAGCCGCAAAGACCAGAACGCTGAGCACATTCATGCCATCGATGCCGACGACCCGGGCCGATTGCATCATCAGCGGCACGGGCATCGCGCCATAACCGATGGCATTCCAGGGAAAGCCGGTCAGGAGGATGCCGCGCAGCCATTCGGCAAGGCCGAAGGCGGCGGCCAGCGCCGCGATGCGCCCGAACCCGTCCGACCAGACGAGGCGGGCCATAACTGCAGCCAAACCATAGTAGAGAGCGAGGACGGCGGGCAGGCCGATGACGGCAAGCGGCACCGCCCAGGCATAATCGTCCGCCTCGACCAGCAGCGCGTTGCCAAGCCACCAGAG
>CAMPIK010000169.1 GCA_946886325.1 uncultured Shinella sp. | reverse complement strand
CCGGGGTAAGGATCGGCGCATCTGCTCCTGATCTGAAAAAATGCTCGCAAACGGGCGCATTGCGGTCGGATTGCACGTATTTCACCGGTTCTCTTCAGTTTTGAATAACTACTTAGGGTGTAGCGTTCGGCGAGTGGGAATTCCGGATCGCGTCGTCCGACCGTCCGGTGAGGCAGGTGTTCGCGAATTTTCATGTCCACAAACCGGTCACTTCTGGAAAATGACGAGATCGACCCGGCGCTTCGGCTGATTTCGGCCGGCGAAAGGCTGGTCGCGCAGGCGCACCGTCTCTTCCCCGTCGCCTTCAACCAGCAGGACCGCACCTTCTGGCTCGAAGCCATGATCGACGAGGTGCCGGACTATCTCTATTTCAAGGATCGCAACAGCCGCTTCGTCGTCGCCAACCGGGCGATCCTCGCCGACAACCTGCGCGAGGGGCTCGAGAGCCTCGAAGGCCTGACCGATTTCGATTTTCACCCGCCGGATGTGGCGCGCCATTTCTTCGAAACCGAGCAGCAGATCATCCGGACCGGCAAGCCCATGCTGGATATGGAGGAGTTCGTCCACGATGCGCGCGGCAACGGCAAGTGGCTGCTGACCTCCAAGCTGCCGATCCGCGACCAGGCGGGCGAAATCGTCGGCATCGTCGGCATCGCGCGCGACATCACCGGGCGCAAGAAGGACGAGAGCCTGCATGTCGGCCAGGCGCATCTCCTGAAGATGATCGCGCTCGGCGCGCCGCTCGTCGACATCTTCTCATCGCTGATCCTGCTGATCGAGGCGCAGGTTCCGGGCGTCACCGGCTCCATCCTGCTGCTCGACGAGGACGGCCGGACGATGCGCAGCGGTGCGGCGCCCAATCTCGATCCGGTCTTTTGCCAGGCGATCGACGGCGTGGCGATCGGCCCGAAAGTCGGCTCCTGCGGCACGGCGATGTGGCGAAGCGAAGCCGTCATCGTGTCCGACATCCAGTCCGACCCGCTGTGGGAAGGCTTTACCGGCCTCGTCGAACCCTATGGCTTCAGGGCCTGCTGGTCCTCGCCGATCCGCTCCTACCAGGGCAAGGTTCTCGGCTCCTTCGCGCTTTATTCCCGCACGCCCGGCAAGCCGCCAGCCGAATGCCAGAAGCTCGTCGGCATGGCGACCCATATCGCCGGCATCGCCATCGAGCGCAAGGAATCGGAAGACCGCATCCAGTTCATGGCGCATCACGACACGCTGACCGGCCTGCCGAACCGCGGCATGCTCTCGGAGCGCATCGCGACCGCCATCGAGGAGGCGGATGACCGCGACGGGACGGTGGCACTTGCCTTCCTCGACCTCGACAATTTCAAGCTGGTCAACGACAGTCTCGGCCACAATGCCGGCGACGAACTGCTCAAGGTCGTGACCGCCCGCATGCTGACCTGCGTGCGCCCGACCGACACGATCATCCGCCTCGGCGGCGACGAGTTCGTCGTCCTGATCGGCGGCAAGCTGCGCAGGGGCGAAAACGTCGAGGAGCGGCTGGAGGAGGTGCGCCAGGCGATTGCCGAACCTGTCATGCTCGGCGAACGCTCGTTCCAGGTCACCTGCAGCATGGGCGTCGCGCTTTATCCGGACCACGGGCGCAACGCCACCGAACTGCTCGCCAATGCCGATGCGGCCATGTACCGGGCCAAGGAGAAGGGCCGCGACAGCCTGCAGTTCTTCTCCGCCGAGATGGCAAGCCATGCCCATGAGAAGCTGCTGCGGCAGGAAGAACTGCGCGAGGCGATCGCCCGCCGGGAATTCGTGCTGCACTACCAGCCGCAGATGGATCTATCGACCGGCCGCATCTTCGCCGTCGAAAGCCTGATCCGCTGGCGGCATCCGGAGCGTGGCATGGTGCCGCCGGGCGATTTCATTCCGCTCGCCGAAGAGACCGGGCTGATCGGGCCGATCGGCGACTGGACGCTGAATGCCGCCTGCCGCCAAAACAAGGCCTGGCAGGATGCCGGCCTGCCGCCGATCGTCGTCAGCGTCAACGTGTCGGCGCGCCAGTTCCAGGAGAAGGACTGGGTCGAGCGCGTGGCGCGGGCGCTGGAGAAAAGCGGGCTGGAAGCGCGCTACCTCGAACTCGAGCTGACCGAAAGCCTGATCATGCAGGACGTTCAGCAGGCCGTCGAGACGATGCACCGGCTGGAGGAACTCGGCGTGCATCTGGCGATCGACGATTTCGGCACCGGCTATTCGAGCCTCAGCGCACTAAAACGCTTCCCCGTCGGGCGGCTGAAGATCGACCGTTCCTTCGTCAAGGACCTGCCGGATGACCAGGACGATGCCGCGATTGCGCGCGCCATCATCTCGCTCTCCCACACGCTGCAGCTCAAGGTGATCGCCGAGGGCGTCGAGACCCGCGAGCAGGTGGATTTCCTGCGCGAGGCCGGCTGCGACGAGATCCAGGGCTATTATCTGAGCCGCCCGATCGAGGCCAAGGCGCTCGAAGCGCTGCTGCGCATCCCGAACATCTAGGGAGTATCCGGCAGCGTCCGGCCGCAGCCGGACCTTGACTTTATTAGGTTGATATCAACAATACTGGTCGATGTCCGAGATCGACCTGATTCCCTATGACAAGACGCTATTTGTGCGCGACCATTGCCTCTGCCTGCATGCGCAGCGCGCGGCGCGCGCACTGGGGCGGCGGTTCGACGATGCGCTGCGGCCCTTCGGCCTGACGAACGGCCAGTTTTCGCTGCTGATGGCGCTCAATCGGCCCGAGCCGCCGCCGATGGGGCCGGTGGCCTCGGTGCTGGCCATGGACCGCACGACGCTGACGGCGGCGCTGAAGCCGCTGGAGCGGCGGGGTCTCGTTGCCGTCGAGCCGGACCCGCGCGACCGCCGCGGCCGCCTCCTGCGGCTGACGATCGAGGGCAGGGCACTTCTGACCGAAGCCTTCAAGATCTGGACCTCGACGCATGCGAAGGTCGATGCGGAACTGGTGTCGAAGAACATCGACCTCGCGTCGCTTAGGGCCGGGATGCGCGCCATCGCATGATGGACGCATCGATTCCGCGCAAGGGCACTGGCAAGCGCCGCCGGGGCCGCTATCTTGAGCCCTCATGAAGCCAGACCAGTTGCTCCATCCCGCGCCCGCCGGCCTTTATTGTCCCGCCGGCGATTTTTATGTCGATCCGGTGCGCCCGGTCGCCCGCGCCCTCGTGACCCATGGCCATTCCGACCATGCGCGCGCCGGCCACGGCCATGTGCTGGCGACGCGCGAGACGCTCGACATCATGGCGATCCGCTACGGCGCGGATTTCTGCGGCTCGGAGCAGGCGGCGGCCTTCGGCGAGACGATCGACGTCGGCGGCGCGCGCGTCTCCTTCCACCCGGCCGGCCATGTGCTCGGCTCGGCGCAGATCGCGATCGAGACGGGCGGCACGCGCTTCTGCGTCTCGGGCGACTACAAGCGCGGCATCGATCCGACCTGCGCGCCCTATGAGCCGGTCGCCTGCGACGTCTTCATCACCGAGGCGACCTTCGGCCTGCCGGTCTTCCATCATCCCGACCCCAAAGCCGAGATGGCGAAGCTGCTGACGTCGCTGCGCCAGTTTCCCGAGCGCAGCCACATGCTCGGCGCCTATTCGCTCGGCAAGGCGCAGCGCGTCATCCGGCTGCTGCGCGACTGCGGCTACGACCGGCCGATCTATATCCACGGCTCGCTGGCAAAACTCTGCGACTATTATGTCAGCCGCGGCATCGCGCTCGGCGATCTCCGGCCGGCGACACTCGACAAGAGCGACCCCACCGATTTTCGCGGCGCCGTCATCGTCGGCCCGCCATCCGCCTTCGCCGACCGCTGGGCGCGGCGCTTCAACGAACCGCTGATTTCCTTCGCGTCGGGCTGGATGATGGTGCGGCAGCGGGCAAAACAGGGCGGCGTCGAACTGCCGCTCGTCATCTCAGATCATTGCGACTGGCCGGAACTGACGGAGACCATCCGCGAGTTGGCGCCGCGCGAGGTCTGGGTCACGCACGGCCGCGAAGAGGCGCTGGTGCGCTGGTGCGGGCTGCAAGGCATCCCGGCCCGCCCGCTGCACCTCGTCGGCTACGAGGACGAGGGGGATTGATGCAGGAAAACTCCGGCGCGACATTGGCGCAGCGTGGGCAGCTTGCACCCTCTTCTCTCCAATGGGGAGAAGGTGGCCCGAAGGGTCGGATGAGGGGGTGCGAAGCGAAGGCGCATTGCCCGCCAGCCCCCTCATCGCCTCGCATGCGCTCGGCACTTCTCCCCGAGGGGAGAAGAGGGTGCCCGCCGGCTACGAGGGCGGAAGCCGAAGTCGTATTCTTGCCTGGACGAGGTCTAGTTCAAAAGCCCGAGAAGGCGGATATGCAACATGCCGACAATGAGCCCGGCCAGCGCACCGACCGGCCCGAACGTGATCGCGCCGAGAATTCCGGCGAGGTGAAACCCAAGCACGACACCGGCCAGAAGGCCGATCAGGCTGAGCACGGTTGTTATGGCTCTATGAAGTCTACCCATACGATAAAAGATATGACGGCGCCGGATCTCGTTCAAGCGGATCCGTCCGCATCCTGCATCCCCGGCAACGAGTGGCAGCCATGAAAGCCTTCGCCACGCTCCTTGACCGGCTCGTCCTCACCCCGTCGCGCAACGGCAAGCTCAAGCTGCTCGCCGACTATTTTCGCGATACGCCCGATCCGGATCGTGGTTACGGACTTGCCGCCATTGCCGGCACGCTGGACCTGAAGAGCGTCAAGCCGGCGATGCTGCGCGAGCTTGTCATGGAGCGCATGGACGAGGTGCTGTTTCGCTATTCCTATGACTATGTCGGAGACCTCGCCGAAACGATCGCGCTCGTCTGGGATCAGGAGCGCAAGGAGCGCTCCGTTACCGGCGACCTGCCGCGCCTCGGCCAGGTGATCGAGCTGATGAACGGGCTCGGGCGGCTGGAGGTGCGCTCCGCCGTGCGTGATCTGATGGAAAGGCTCGATCCCCCGTCGCGTTTCGCCTTCCTCAAGCTCGCGACGGGGGGCCTCCGGATCGGCGTTTCCGCCCGCATGGCCAAGCAGGCGCTCGCCGAATTCTCCGGCATCGACGTCACCGAGATCGAAACGCTGTGGCATGGTCTGGAACCGCCCTATGAATCGCTCTTCGCCTGGCTCGAAGGGGCCGAGGAGCGGCCGGTGCTGGCGACGCCGGCGATCTTCCATTCGGTGATGCTCGCCAATCCCGTCGGCGAGGGCGATCTCGACGCGCTCGACCCGAAGGACTTTGCAGCCGAATGGAAATGGGACGGTATTCGCGTGCAGCTTTCGGCCGCCGGCGAGACGCGCCGCCTCTATTCGCGCTCCGGCGACGATATTTCCGGCGCCTTTCCCGATATCGTCGACGCCATGGCCTTCGAGGGTGTCGTCGACGGCGAGCTTCTGGTCGGCGGCACGGCGCGCTCGAACAGCGCGACGCGCACCTTCTCCGATCTCCAGCAGCGGCTGAACCGCAAGACCGTCACGTCAAAGATGATGGACGACTATCCGGCCTTCGTGCGCGCCTATGACGTGCTCTTCGACGGGGAAGCGGACGTCCGGCCGGAGGGGTTCGTCGCGCGGCGCGAGCGCTTGGCCGCCCTGATCGACCGGGCGCCGCATGACCGCTTCGACCTCTCGCCCCTCATTTCCTTCGAAAGCTGGGACGAACTGGACCGGCTGCGCGCCGAGCCGCCCGATCCGGTCATCGAGGGCGTGATGATCAAGCGGCTCGACAGTCCCTACCAGGCGGGCCGCCTGAAAGGGCCGTGGTTCAAGTGGAAGCGCAATCCGTTCAACATCGATGCGGTGATGATGTATGCGCAGCGCGGCCACGGCAAGCGGTCGAGCTATTATTCCGATTTCACCTTCGGCGTCTGGGCCGGCGAGGCGGGCGAGGAGATGCTGGTGCCGGTCGGCAAGGCCTATTTCGGCTT
>CAMPIK010000168.1 GCA_946886325.1 uncultured Shinella sp. | reverse complement strand
GGCTGATACCGCGGATGACGTCGGCCTGTTTCGGGCCCAAGCCGAGGCTTTGCAGCGTGACCTGCCTGTCGTTGCCTTGAACGGGCGCTCTGCCGACGCAAGCTCCTTGTTGCGTTCCTGGTGCGGCGTCGGCCAGACGATCGCCCTGGTGGGATCGTCCGGCGTCGGAAAATCGACATTGGTGAATACGCTGACCGGAGCAGCATCCGACTCAATGCAGAAAACCGGGGCAATTCGCGAACACGACGCGCAAGGCCGTCACACCACGACCGCGCGATCGCTGCACGCTATTCCGGGGGGCGGCTGGGTCATCGATACCCCAGGGATAAGAACACTCTTCGTCAGCGATATCACCGACGGGATCGACACGCTATTTTCCGACATAACGGAACTCGCACCGCTTTGCCGGTTTCGCGATTGTACCCATGCGCATGAACCGGGCTGCGCGGTTCAGGCCGCTGTCACAAGCGGCACTTTGGCCGCCGATCGCCTTGAACGCTGGCGAGGCCTTGTGTCTGAAAACCGGGACAGAACACCTGTCCTCAGCGGACCCCGCGGCAACAAGATCGTACGCAAGAAGAAATATTGAACGTCTGCCGCCTTGAAGGGGCACGAACCCGCGACCCCGAAAACGCCCCAGGCATCACACTGAAATTTCAAGCTGATGCACCGGCGTCTTTGGCTGGCGATGCTTCGCGCCCGGCACATCACGTAGGGCGCTCTTGCTCGACTTCAGAATGCCTTGACCATCGTGCCGACGGTGATGTGCGGGAAGGTCATGCCGCGGAAATTCAGCATGGCGACCTGCGAATACTGCATCTGCAGGAACTCGTTTCCGGTGGCATCGAGAACGGTCTGGATGGCGAAGACGGACTCCATGTCGAGCGTGTTGGCGTTGCTCGAGATGAAGGGAATGTTGGCGATGCCGCCCGACTGGCTGCTCGAGGTGATCAGCAGGGTTCTCTCGACGAAGGTGCAGCCCTGCCCGCTGATCTGGCGGGCGACGGTATCGCGCAGCATCTGGTGGGGGTCGTCGATGATCGCCTGGGTGACGCCCGGCGGCAGCGGCGTGGTGCGGAACTGCGAGGGAACCGACAGGTCGTATTCGGCAAAGGGATTGGCCGCGCCCGGCTCCGGCTTCGTGCCGATGGCAAACGGCACCGTGCTGCCGGGCGGGATCTGCGGCACGCCGTCGATCGCCTCGGTGACCGAAAAGCCCACCGTGCAGAAGGCATTGCCGTGCGGGATGGTGCCGAGACGCGCGATGCTGGCGTCGGCCTTGGGCGCGGTCGTGGCCGGGATGTTGAGCCACATGCCGGGTTCGACATGGAGCGCGCCGCCGGTCTCGCCGTCCGTGACGCGGTGCAGGTAGGTCACGCCGTAGATGGCGATGTCGTCCTGCGCGCTGCCGCGGTTCAGCACGGGCGAGCCGATGGTGGTGAACTCGATCGTTTCGCGCAGCAGGTTGAGCTGGAGGAAGAAGCCGTTCGGGCTGCGGCCGGAAAAGTCCGGACGGGCGATCAGGCTGAATCCGGTGCCTTCCCAAAAGCCCGGCAGGTTGCGGAGCGCGCCCAGCCGGTCGGCCGTCGTCTGGTGGGACTGCACGCCGCGCAGCTGCGTCTGCGGCTTGTGGCCTCCGGGTCTCGATGTCTGTGTCGTGTCGCTCATGTCGATGTCTTCCGCTCAAATCGATCCGGTGGTGTTCATGCGCCGGCGAGGCGCTTCAGCTGATCCCTAAAAATCGCCAGCCCGTCGCGCGCCACGTCATAGGCGCTCGGCCAGAAGGTTTCAGGCGCGTCCTCGCCGGGAATCCAGAACTTGCGCCGCGTCTGCCGCAGCGAATTCTGGAAGGCGGGAATGGCGTTGAAGACCTCCAGCAGGATCGGGCCTTCATAGGCCGGCAGGATCGGCCCGAGAAAGGCGTCCCAGGGGATCCAGGTATCGTCGAAGGAACCGCGGTCGAGCGACGACACATGCACGTAATGCAGCCGCTTCTGGTCGATCGTCGTGCGGATGTCGCGCGCATAGGCCGCCGGTCCGTCGCTGCCGAGCATCACATGGGCGACGTCGACGGTGAGGCCGGCGGTCGGGCTTTCGATGTCCTTGAGGAAATCGAGCACGTCCGACACCATGTTGGGCGCCGGCGTCTCCCAGTGGTCGACGGGCTCGATCGCCAGCTTGACGCCCCGGCCGGCGGCATAGTCGGCGAGTTCCGCAATAACAGGCACGGCCTGGCGATAGCGCGGCGCGAGCCAGTCCTGCAAAAGGTCGCTCCAGAGCGGTATGCCGTCCGCAGTGGTCGGAAAGACGCCGTAGGGAAAGATGATCGGGCCGGCCAGCACGGTTTCGCCGCCGAGAAGCGCGGTGATGTCGACCCGCGACTTCAGATAGGCAAGGGCTGCCTTTCGCGTGTCGGCGTCGGGCGATGTCGGATCGAAATCGCGTGTCGCGCCGACATTGGTGGTGAAGCCGACTTGGGCCAGCCCGCCTTCGTCGAACCGCTCCTTCAACCGCGCATAGCTGTCGATCTCGGCCTGATGGTCGGTGGTCGGCTTCGGCGGGATCGGCAGGTCGAAGCCGTCATAGCCCATCTCGCTCAGCGCGCGGATATGGCCGATCAGGCCTTCTCCATAGGCGACGTCGTCGGGATGCATGTCGACGGTGAACATGAAGAGGCTGAAATAGATCGGGCATTTCGCCGGCTCGGCCATCGTCACCATCCCAGCGTGTCGCGCAGATAGGCACGGCCCATCTTCGCATAGTGCAGCGGATTGGCCTTGGCCGGGTTCTGTTCCGCCTCGACGATCAGCCAGCCGTCGAAGCCGGCTGCCGCAATCGCCTCGAACATCTCGGGAAAGGTCTTGATCGCGCCGTCGCCCGGCACGGTGAAGATGCCGGCCTGGATGCCCTCCTCGAAGGACAGGCCCTCCGCATGCAACCGTTCCACCGCCTCGGCGCGGATGTCCTTCAGGTGCATGTGGCGCACGCGGGCGGCATGCTTGCGCACCACGGCCAGCGGATCGTCATGCACGGCGGCAAGGTGGCCGGTATCGACCAGCAGGTGCACGAGGTCCGGATCGGTCGCCGCCATCAGCCGGTCGACCGCGTCGGCATGCATGACGCCGGTGCCGAGATGCGGATGGTAGCAGAGCCTGCGGCCCTCGTCCTTCGCGATCCGGCCGATCTCGTGCAGCCCCTCGACCAGCAGGCCCCATTCGCGATCGTCGAAGACCGGGCAGTTGGCGACCAGCGCGAGCGGCAGCGGATTGACCGCCCGGCCGAACTCGGCGACGACAAGGTCGGCCTTGCGCTTGCCGACATTGCCGGCCTCCATCGCGTTCATGAAATCGAGCTGCTGGCGAACCTTGCGGATCGTCTGCTCCTTCATGGCATTGATGGTGAAATAGGTGCTGACCCAGGGTTCGGAGACGTTCATGCCGCGCAGGTCGAGCGCGGCCTTCAGCACGGCCGGATCGGTCGGGTACTTGTGGCCGATGCTGCAACCGACATAGCCGGCCAGCGCCATTTCGCTGATCGCCTGCTCGAAGGGAATGCCGATGTCGATATTGATGAAATCGTCGTTCCACCAGAGGGTCGGCGTGACGCCGAAGGAGACGTTTTCCGGCGTCAGCTTGGGGGCTTGGGTGCTCATGGTTCTGGTCCTGACGTTCTGGTTCACACGGGTGCGGAATCGGGCCGGGCGGGATCGCCCTCGAAATCGGGAATGCGCGGCGGGTGGGCCCAGGAGCCGTAGCCGGGCGCCTTGGCTCCGGCCGGATGGGCGCCGATCGCCTTCCAGAGCAGGCCCTCGATATAGGAGGAGGGCGACACGACGAAGGTGCGGTCTGAAGGCGCCGGCCCGTGGTTCTCGGACCAGCCGTGCGGCAGCCTGTTCCAGGTGCCGGAATACCAGAGCTTGACGATGTTGCGGGCGATCGGGCCGAGTTTCGCGTCGCCCATGACGTCGCGGCTGATCGCGGCCTTGCGGCCGGCCGGCGATGCGCCGTCGGCCACAGCCCTGCCATAGGCGGCGAGCAGCGCATCGAGCGTGGCCGGGCCGACGATCTCGTCGACCGTTCGGATATAGTCCTCGACCATCCCGGTTGCCTGCAGGTCATAGACCGTGAAGGCCGTGACTGCGGAGGAAAAGTCCAGAAAGCGCTGTTGGCGGGCCGGGTCGCTCATGCGTCCGCCTTCTCGGCCGGCGCAGCCATCTCCGCCCACACATCGTCGATCTCGAAGGTCGGCATGGCATGCAGCCCGTCGCTGCCGGGCAGCGGGTTGCGGATCAGCTCGCCCATCAGGTTGCGGAACTCGAACATTTTCGGCACGGCCTCGAGGAGCAGTTGCGGCTGGCCGTTGAAGGCATCGGTCAGCATCTTCAGGAACCCGGCATATTGCCGGTTGAAGTCCGCCGCGGCCGCATGAAGCTGGGTCCCGGCCGGTATGTCGGCCATCTTGAGGTTCGCCCGGATCGGATAGGCACCGTCCCAGTCGACCGTGAATGTCGGCCCGGTCGGATTGCCCGCCGTATCGCCCGGCTGGTAGTAGCGGCCGAGCGACAGTTCCTCGTAGCGGAAATAATGCGCCAGCTCGCGCTCGTTGTCGTAGATGGCGCCGCCGTCGCCCTCGCCCTGTTCCATGATCAGGCGCATGCCGGCAAGCGCGCTGTCGAGATCGACCACGGCATGGAGTTCGCCGCCGCCGGAATAGTAGTATTCCGACGTCACCTGCCGCTTCGGGTCGCCGACGAAGATCGTGCCGCCCTTGGCTTGAGCCTGCTTTTCGAGGTGCTCGAAGCCCACTTCGATCGCATGGTAGAAATCGCCGATGCTGTAGTAGTGCATCTCGGCATGGCTGGGGTGAGCGGCGATCACGGTTGCGCCGGGATGGTACCTGCGATGCACGAGCTTGCCGTGCTCGATCACGGCGCCCGGCCGCTCGATCTGCATGAAGGTCGCCAGCGACTGCTGGTTGAAGGCGCACAGTCCGACCTCGAAATCCGTCTCGCCGTCCGGCAGATAGGCGGGATAGGAGGGCACGAAACCCTTGAGCGTCAGGTCGGGCGTGCCGCCGATGGAATTCATCAGGTTGGCGGCGATCGTCAGGTGCAGCATTTCCTCGACCGCGATGACCCTGAGCACCTTGACCGCATCCATGTTGCTGCCGTGCTTGATCGAATAAAGCGCCGTCAGATAGGGCGGGATCGTCGCATGTTCGAGCTGCATCGCCAGATACAGATGCGCCTTCAGGTCTTCGACGGTCTCAATCTTGTGTGTGGTCATGCCGTGCTCCAATCGGTGTACGCCGGGCGATAGTGATTCAGGGTCAGCCGAGATGCTTGAGCATCGCGCGCGATGTGCGGAAGCACAGGGCGGCAAGCGTCAGGGTGACGTTGGACGTGCCGATCGAGGGCATGCTGCCACCGCCGACGAGATAGAGATTGTCGTGATCCCAGGACCGCTGGTCGGTATCGACCACGGATGTCGCCTTGTCGGTGCCCATCACATGCGTGCCGGCGAGATGGTTGCCGCCGCGAATGGCGTAGCCTTCGCCCTCGAAGGTGACGTAGCCATAGTCGCCGGGGTCGTAGCGGGTGTGGTCGTCGGCCCCCAGGCGGGCAAACACCGTGCGGGCGAAGTCCCGGGCGGCCGCAGCCCCGCGCATCGTGTAGTCGGACAGCGAGAAGTTCACGATCGGCCGCATGTTGCCGAGATGGTCGGTATATTGCGGATCGACGCTGACGCGGTTGCTCTCGCTCGGCATCACCTCGATCATGAAGGCCAGCAGCAACTGGCGGGAGAGACGGTCGATCACGCCCCGGCGCAGGTCGGCGCCGAACAGGTTGTGCTGGTCGACCAGTTCGTCGATGTCGGACATGGGCGAGCCGGTGGCCCAGCCCCAGCCGTCATTGTGGATGTCGACGGCAAACGCTGCCTGATGGCGGCGGAACGG
>CAMPIK010000167.1 GCA_946886325.1 uncultured Shinella sp. | reverse complement strand
GAGCGCTCGACATGGCGGAAGAAGGCTTCCTGGGCGCGTTCGCGGTTGCCGGAGGCGAGCGCGTCGACCATCTCGCGGTGCTCGCGATTGGAGACCGAAAGCCCGCCGGCCTGGACGAGGCCGCGGGCGCGGGCAAGGTGCAGCTTGTTGACGAAGCCCTTGTATTCCTTGACGAGCGTGCCGTTGCCGGTCGAGGTGACGAGATAGTCGTGGAAGGCGAGGTTGACGGGGTAGTAGTCGTCGAAGTTCTTGCTCGCGGCGATCTCGTCCATCTGGTCGAGAAAGGCATTCAGCCGGGCGAGCATCTGGTCGTTGACAAGGTCGGCGAGCAGGCGCCCTGCAAGACCGAAGATCGCGGCGCGCACGTCGTAGATTTCGAGTGCTTCCGTCGGCGAGACGGAGCGCACGAAGACGCCGCGGTTGCGGATGCTCTCGACGAGGCCCTTGGCCTGCAGGCTGCGCGTCGCCTCGCGCAGCGGCCCGCGGCTGGTGCCGAAGCGGGTCGAGAGCTGGATCTCGTTCAGCCGCTCGCCGGGCTTCAGTTCGCCGGTCAGGATGAGGTGCTCGAGCTCGCGCTCGATGACGCCGGTCAGCGACGACGTTCTCAACACCGTGAGATCGTTCTGCTGCACCTTCGGTTCCTGATGATACATGGCGCGTTCCATTGAATTCGATTGCTATTGTAGGCAATAAACAATGGGAATGTAAGCTGCAACTGCTATTGGCGGCCTCGTCTTGTCGCATCCAGAATGGCGTCGGTCACCGCCCGCGTATCGGCCTGTCCGCCAAGGTCGGGCGTATGCGGCCCGGACCGGCTGACCGTCTCGATGGCGCTCATCAGTTTTTCCGCCGCCGCCGCCTCGCCGAGCCGTTCCAGCATCATCGCGCCGGTCCAGAAGGCGCCGATCGGGTTGGCGATGCCCTTGCCCATGATGTCGAAGGCCGAGCCGTGGATCGGCTCGTACATGGACGGGTGTTTTCCGGACGGATCGACATTGCCGGTCGCGCCATTGCCGAGGCTTCCCGTCAGCGCCGAGGCGAGGTCGGAGAGAATGTCGGCGTGCAGATTGCTGGCAAGGATCGTGTCGAAATTGCCGGGCTTCGTCACCATCAGGGCGGCCATGGCATCGACCAGCTTCCAGTCGACGTCGAGCTCCGGAAAGTCCTTCAGCACGGTGCGGCAGGCCTCGTCCCAGAGCACCATGCCGTGGCGCTGGGCGTTGGACTTGGTGACGACGGTCAGCCGCTTGCGCGGCCGTGCCATGGCGATCTCGCAGGCATAGCGGCAGATGCGCTCGACGCCGGCACGGGTGAAGACCGCGACGTCCATGGCAAGCTCGATCGGCAGGCCCGCATGGGCGCGGCCGCCGACGCCGGCATATTCGCCCTCGGAATTCTCGCGCACGATCACCCAGTCGATCTGCTCGCCGAGTTCCGGCCGCAGCGGCCCGCGCATGCCGCCGATCAGCTTGGTCGGGCGCACATTGGCATACTGGTCGAGGCCCTGGCAGATGGCGAGGCGGAGATCCCAGAGCGTGATGTGGTCGGGAATGTCAGGATCGCCGACCGCGCCGAAATAGATCGCGTCGAAGCCCTTCAACTGCTCCACCCCGTCCGCCGGCATCATGCGTCCGGTGCGGCGGTAATAGTCCGAACCCCAGTCGAAGCGGGTGACGTCGAGCGTGAAGCCTTCGCGCGAGGCCAGATCGGAGAGCACCGAAAGCCCGGCCTCGATCACTTCAGGCCCGACGCCGTCGCCGCCGATGGCGGCGATCCTATGCGTGCGCATGGGCTGCCTCCATGCCGCTGAGGATGCCGTTGACCATGTCGGCCTGCGTGCCCGTGCCGCGAATGTCGGGCGTGCGCGTCGCCGGGTTGGCAAGGGCCGCGTCGATGCCGGCCTTCATGATGCGCGACATCTCGAGCGCCGCATCGATCTTGTGGTGATGCCCCATCCAGTCGAAGAGCATGCGGGTCGATTCGATCATCGCGAAGGGATTGGCGATGCCCTTGCCGGCGATGTCGGGGGCGGAGCCATGCGTTGCCTGCGCCATCGCGATCGAGCCGCGGCCGATGCAGAGGCCCGGCGCCATGCCGAGACCGCCGACGAGCCCGGCCGCCTCGTCGGTCAGGATGTCGCCGAACATGTTGGTGGTGACGACCGTGTCGAAGCTCTGCGGGTCGCGCACCAGCCGCATCGCCATCGTGTCGACGATCACCTCGTTCACCTCGACATCGGGAAAGTCCTTGGCGACCTCGTAGCAACTGTCGACGAACATGCCGCAGCCGAGCTTGTAGACCGTGTTCTTGTGCACCAGCGTCAGCTTCTTGCGCCGCGAGCGGGCGATCTCGAAGGCGGCGCGCGCCACCTTGGACGAGCCCTCGACGGTGATGACGCGCACCGAGATCGTCACGTCATGCGTCGGGCGGAATTCGCCGGAGCCCATGACGACGTTTCGGTCCGGCTGGAAGCCCTCGTTGTTCTCGCGCACGATCACCATGTCGATGTCGTCGTGCAGGCAGCCGATATCAGGGAAGGACCGCGTCGGGCGCACATTGGCGAAGAGGTCGAAGCGCTTGCGCAGGATCGGATGCGGATTGATCGCCTCCGGTACCTTCGGATATTCGCGATGGCCGATCGGGCCGAGGATGAAGCCGTCGAGCGTGCCGAGCGTCTCCAGCGTGCCTTCCGGCATGGTGTGGCCATGCGTGTCGAGTGCGCGCCGGCCGATCGGCACCTCGATCCATTCGATGGCCATGCCGGTCGCGGCCGCCGCGGCCTTGGCGATCCGGACGGAGGCCGGCACGACCTCGTGGCCGATGTCGTCGCCTTCGAGAATGCCGATCCGGAGCGAGGTCTTCTTCGTCATCTGGTTCATTCCGCTGCTGCCGTCTTGGAGGTGGATCCGGGAACGCTGGCGCGCGCGACCTCGGCGGCGTCCTTCAGCTCTTCGAGCTTCCACGATGTTTCGAGAAGCGCCTTCGTCACCGCGTCGCCGACGACGAGCGCCGACTGGACCGTGAACTTGTGGTCGATCTGCGCGTCGGTCAGCGGCACGTCCTTGGAGCCGATCGCCCGCTCGACACGCTTGGAGACCGTCGAGCCGTCGTCGAAGGTGACGAGAATATCGACGGAGGCTTCGTGGCAATTCTTGTCGGCGGTGGCTTTCGTCCTGTCGCGAAGCGCGATGATTTCAGGGTCGTTGACGATCTCGTCGGTGAAGGCGGTCGGCGCGCCGTCGCCCTTGAGCAGTGCGGCGGCGGCTGCGTGATAGACCGAGAACTTGCCCTCGAGGCCGGTCTTCGGGGCGGTCTTGCCGGTCAGTTCGAGAACCAGCGGATGGGCCGTCAGCTCGACCGAGCGGATGCGGCGCACCTTCTCCTCGCCGAGTTCGTCGCGAAGCTGGATGCAGCCGTCGATGGTCGGGTGGATGACGATGCCGCAGGCGAACGGCTTGTAGCTGTTCAGCGCCGATTCCCAGCGCGTGCCGAGGTCGTCGAGGATTTCGGAATAGTCCTGCTTGTCGGATGTGACGTTGGCGAAGCCGCGCGGCGCCTCGATCGCCCGCTCCGAGCTGTCGAAGTTCGCTTCGGCGAGAAGGGCGGCGAACATGCCGTTCTGCGCGGCGCGGCCGGGGTGGAAGCTCTTGGTCATCGTGCCGAACATTTCGCGCAGGCCCGAGGACTGGGTGGCGGCAAGCCCGAACGCCCAGCGCATCTGCTGCTGGTTGAGGCCGATCACCTTGCCGACGGCGGCAGCGGCACCGAAGACGCCGGCCGTGCCGGTGATGTGCCAGCCGCGATCGTAATGGTGCGGATAGACGGAGTTGCCGATCCGGCACTCGACCTCGATACCGACGATCAGCGCCGTCAGGAGATCGTAGCCGGAGATGGCCCGCATTTCGGCCAGCGCCAGGAGCGCCGAGGCGACGGGGCCGGCCGGATGGATGATCGTCTTCAGGTGCGTGTCGTCATAGTCGAGCACATGCGAGGTGATGCCGTTAAGCAGCGCCGCATGCAGCGCGTCGAGCTTCTCGCTCCGGCCGAGAACGGTGGAGGTTGGCTTGCCGGAGAAGGGCGCGACGGCCGCGAGTGCCCGATCGACCGTCTCGTGGCTTGCGCCGCCGACGGCGCAGCCGACCCAGTTGACGAAGGTCCTGAGCCCCTCGCGGCGAATGTCGGGCGCGATGTCGCTGCCCTTGATGGTGACGACCCAGTCGGCGAGGATTTCCGTCACCTTGGGAATGCCGGGGGCGGTTGCCTGGTGCTGACTCATTTCATTCTCCTTGTAACTTACAGAAGACCGCGGGCTATGCCGCCGTCCACGTTGACTGTCTGGCCGGTGATGTAGCTGGCGCGGGGGCTTGCGAGCCACACCACCATCGTCGCCACCTCATCGGGGCTGGCGAAGCGGCCGAGCGGAATGTCCTTCGAGAAATCGCCGAGGATGTCGTCGCGCGTCCGGCCCTGTTCGCCGGCCATCGTGTCGGCGCGCTTGGTCCAGAGCGGCGTCAGAGTGCGGCCGGGCGCCACGCAGTTGACGCGGATTTTTCGATCGGCGAGTTCGGCGGCGAGCGTCTTGGTGAGGCCGAGCAGGCCGGCCTTGTGCACGTTGGAGACGATCTGGTGCTGGTAGGGCATCTTGGAAGCGGCTGCGCCGAGCGTCACGATCGCCGGGTTCTCGCCCTTTTCCAGCGCCGGCAGCAGGGCGCGGATGGCGCGCACGGTCGACAGGATGTTGAAGGTGTAGTTGGCGAGCCAGTCCTCGTCCGTCAGGTCCTCGAAGGCCGAGCGGATGCTGCCGCCGACGGCGGTGACGAGCAGGTCCAGCGCACCCCAGCGGTCCATTGCCGCCGTTGCCAGCGTCTCGCCGGCGCCCGGCTGCGTCACGTCGCAGACGAGTGTTGCCGGCCGCGCGGCACCCGATGCCGCGATGCCGTCTGCGGCGTCGTTGAGATTGTCGGCGCTGCGCGATGCGATCAGCACGTCGGCGCCCTCGGCGCCCATGATGGCGGCCGAGGCCTTGCCGATGCCGTAGCTGCCGCCGACGATCAGCGCGCGGCGCCCCTTATACCCCAGGTCCAATGGAGCCTCCCCTCAGTCGAAGATAGAATTTGAAGACGATGAGCACCGTCGACGAGACGACGGCGATGCGCATCACATGGAAGGCCGTCACCACCTCCGCCTCCAGATGCATGACCTGCGCCGTCACGACCATTTCCGTGACGGCGGCGGGTGCCAGCGACAGGAAGCTCGTCGGATAGGGAAGGCCGGTCGCAAGCGTCAGCACCACGGCGCCCGCCGCCGCGCAGCCGATCATGAAGAGCGAGATGACGAGCGCCGCGAAGGTGACGCGCGGTAGCGCCGCCAGGAGATCGCGCTTGAACTGGCAGCCGAGCCAGGTGCCGAGCATGATCTGCGCGATGTTGATCAGCACGGACGGGATCTTCACGGAATAGAGGCCGAGCACGCCGATGATGATGCCCATGAAGATCGGCCCGACGAGCCAGGGATTGGGCAGCGGCGTCGGCTTCAGGAGCCGCGCCATCAGGTAGCCGAGTGCCAGCGACAGGATGACGAGGCCCCAGTGCGACCCGACGGCCGCCGAATCGGGCACGTGGCCCGGTTCGCCGAAGAGAACGACGAGGAACGGCACGAGCGCGACCACGCCGGAAACGCGCATGGCATGCACCACGGCGACCGATCCGGCCGCGCCGCCATAGTCCTTCGCCACCGTCGCCATATCGGCGACGCCGCCGGCGGCGGTTGCGAAGAAGGCGGTGACATCGTCCACCTTCGCCAGCGGCTTGAAGAGAAATGCCGCCGCCATGGTGAAGACGACGACATAGGCCGTACCCAGCACCATGGCCGGAAGCAGGCCGGTCATGGCAGCGAGCACCGCCGGCGTGAAGCGCATGCCGACGGCAACGCCGATCGCGACCTGGCCAAGCTCGCGGCCCATCGGTACGAGG
>CAMPIK010000166.1 GCA_946886325.1 uncultured Shinella sp. | reverse complement strand
GAACTCTACCTCGTCTACAATGCCGTGCGCTCCTGCCTCGCCCTGCGCGGGATCGAGGTCGCCCGTTCGCTTGTCGGCACCTATGTCACATCGCTCGACATGGCGGGCATGTCGGCAACCGTCGCTTTTCTGGATGCGGAGCGTCTTGCGTTGTGGGACGCGCCGGTCGCGACGGCTGCCCTGCGATGGGGCTTGTAGCGGCGCTACATTTCGATTCCGGCTGGCCAGAGCGCGACGCCGGTCGTATAGGAGGCGCACGCCCGGCAAGGACAGCCGGGCAACGCCTCGAAACCGGTCAGATCTCACAGGAATCAATCATGGATATCAAACGCTTCGAAACCGGCCCCCGCATGAGCCAGGCCGTCACGCATAACGGCATCGTCTATCTTGCCGGGCAGGTCGGTGAACCGGGCCATGACGTCGCCGAACAGACGCGCCAGGCACTCGCCGAGGTCGACCGTTTGCTGGCGCTCGCGGGCTCCGACAAGACCCGCATCCTGTCTGCCCAGATCTGGCTTGCCGACATGGCCGACTTCGCCAAGATGAACGCCGTCTGGGACGCCTGGGTCGCTCCGGGCAACGCGCCGGCCCGCGCCACGGGCGAATCGAAGCTTGCCGCTCCGGAATATCTCGTCGAGGTCATCGTCGTCGCTGTCCAGGCCTGACGGACTTTAGCGGGCCGGTCCGACCGGCCCGCTGCATCACATGCCCACCGGCGTGCGAATGATTTTACTGGCCGATGCGGGCGACGCCGCTCTCGCCGTCGTCGCGCACCCACTTGACCTTGTCGGCACCGACTTTCGTCAGTTCGAAGCACATCTTGTTGCCGTTGTACCAGACCGTGAACTGCTGGCAGAGCCGGTTTGATTGTATCCACCAGCGGCCGCGATCTTCCGGCTTGATATATTTCCCGAGCCCAAGGGCAGTCCCATTGCCATCGACAACGCCGGACGGTCGATAGTTCAGCGGAAACTCACCGCCGAGGGGTGCTGCGAGATAGACGGTCTTGCCGATGATCTCGCGGCGGATGGCGGAGTCCGACAGTTCCTCGGCGATCGCGCTGGACGCGCCGGCAAGCAGCATGGTGGCACAGAGCAGTGGAACGGTGCGCATCGTCCTTCCCTTCGTGAACTGACAACAGTCAAATCTTGACTACGCAGCCGGGCGGGCGGCGGATCACATAAGGGCGATGGAACAGTTTGGTCCCGCTTGCGTTAACGCGATATCCAATACATCGAAAGGTATCGCATATGCTGTACTGGCTCCCGCGCATTGCGCCGCTGCTGATCGTGACGATTGTGCTCGCATTCGGCCTGCTGCCGACCTCGGCCGAACAGGCCGCAGACTGGATTTTCGCGGCGCTCTTGCTGCTTGGACTGTTCTCGCTGATGCCTGTCGATCAGGACGAGCAGCGCTTCTGAAACGAAAATGCCCGCCAGAGAGCGGGCATTTCATATTCTGACAGCCCAAACGGGGTTCAGGCGCTCTTTGCAAGCCGTGCCTGTTCGTCGAAGAACAGGGCCTGGCTGATCAGCGCCTTGACCATCTCCGGGTTGAACGGTTTCGTCACCAGGAACGCCGGCTCGGGCTTCTCGCCGGTCAGCAGGCGCTCGGGGAATGCGGTGATGAAGATCACCGGCACGCTGCTGTTCTTGAGGATCTCGTTGACGGCATCGATTCCCGAGCTGCCGTCGGCGAGCTGGATATCGGCCAGCACCATGCCTGGCGGATCCCGATGATAGAGATCGACGGCTTCCGCATGCGTGCGGGCGATGCCGGTCACCCGGTGGCCAAGGCTGCGGACCATGTCCTCGATATCCATGGCGATCAGAGGTTCGTCCTCGATGATCATCACGTCGGTCGAAACCTGGCGCGAAATATCCTTCGACGCCTCGTCGAGCAGCGCCATCAACTCCTGTTCCGAAACATCCATGATGTCGGCGCTCTCGGCGGGATCAAATCCCTCGACGGCGACGAGAAGAAAGGCCTTGCGGGCCGAGGGCGCAACGTTCGACAGGTTCGCTGCCGCCTGACGTTCCCAGCCGAAGGGCGACGTCGTCTGCTGCAGGTTGACCTGAAGATTGTCGAACAGCGTGCAATAGAGCCGAAAAAGTCCAATCCGGTCATTCGAACGGTCGGGAAAAAGCGTTATATCGGCAACAAGGGCTTCCAGCATGGCGGCGACGTAGGCGTCGCCCGATGTCTGGGAACCGGTTACCGCACGCGAGAATCGCCGAAGATAGGGGAGGTGGGGTGCGATGCGCGTGGATAGTGACATATATTTCTCCCTGGATTTGTTCCGTATTCGCACAGTTTCCGGTAGATTCATCAGGCGGAAACGAATTTTGTAGCAAGCTAAGCCTATCTTACTATTTCGGTTTTGGGGCGAAAGGAAGGTAGGACGAACGTGAAGGGTTCCCGAATATGAGCCAACCCGACGAGAAAAAAGGGGCGGACCGTGCTGCCGGCTCATCGAAATCGTTCGATGCGAACGGTGTCATCGGGCGCAAGCTCAAGTCCTTTTACGACGTCATCGAAACGGAGCCGGTGCCCGACGCCCTGCTCGATCTGCTTGAAAAGCTTGACGAAGCCGAGCGGAAGGCGAAGAGCGGCGGCTGAAATCGACAGCTAATCGCACCCATGAAGAAACGGGCCATCGGCCCGTTTCCACGTTTTCTCATCAGGATCGGATCAGCGGCAGCGCGCAACGTAGCGGCGGCCGTAGCGGTCGCGATAGATGCAGCGCCCGGGACGATCAGCGCGGCTGACCAGCACGCCGGCGGCACCACCCACGACAGCACCGGCCACTGCGCCACCGGCATCGCCCGTGACGGCCCCGCCGATGATCGCGCCCGATGCTGCACCGACCGTCGCGTTGCGCTCGGTACGGGTGCATGAAGAGAGGGCGACGGCGGAAATGACGATGGCCGACGCAATGATGATCTTCTTCATTTCAAATTCTCCTTGGGTGTGAAACCGGACTAGATGCGTCCCATCAGGACAAGAATGAGCAGGATGACGACGATGAGGCCGAGACCACCCGATGGTCCGTACCCCCAGCCGCGGCTGTAGCCCCAGTTTGGCAGGGCGCCGATCAGCAGCAGGATCAGGATCACCAATAGAATTGTACCGAGCATCTTCCTCTCCATTTCAAGTCGTGTTCGCAGAGCGCGATGCGGCAATAACGCGTTCGACCTCAAATGGTTCCAGCGACAGCTAAATTGCGGGTATCCGGCGGTTTCGGGAACTTTTGCGCGGCGCGTTCCGTTGTCTCGTCAACTGTTCTGGTCGCAGGAGAAGGACAATGGAACACATTGCCGCCATGCTGATCCTCGTGGGATGCGGGGCATCCGATACGTCATGCCGGGAACTGCCGGCGCCCGCCGCAGCCTATGAAACGATGGAAGACTGCCAGTCGATGCTGGCGCCGGCCATCGGTGCCGCGGCCAAGCCGGGAACGACGGTGCATGCGAAATGCGCCTATGTCGATCCGGCATGGTTTGAAGAGGATGTCGAGATCACCTGGGATGTCGAGAAGGGCCGTCTTGACGTGACCGTCCGCAACCTCGCCGAGGAAGGCGTGGAAGTGGCCGCCGCCGGCGGATCCTCCGTACGCTGAGTGCATTCGGCGCCGGCACCGAGGAACAAAATCTTGCGCGGCGAATTGATGGACTGCGACGGCGACGAGACGTCCAATCAACACGAAGACGAATTAAAACGCGAGAAAGGAAACTCTCATGAATTGGGATATCATCGAAGGCAAGTGGACTGAATACAAGGGCAAGGCGCAGGCTCAGTGGGGCAAGCTGACCGACGACGACCTCGACGTCATCAACGGTCGCCGCGTCGAGCTTTCCGGCAAGATCCAGCAGCGCTACGGCATTGCAAAGGACGAAGCCGAGCGCCAGATCGACGAATGGGAGCGCCGCCACTAGGCAGCTTGACATCACGGTCTTGACGAAGCCGTCGCGATTGGATCGCGGCGGCTTTTGCCATTGCTGCAAATAAACATGTGATTCTGAAATATTCGTGCAGACTAAATCTACCGGTACGGAACTTTTTTTCGACAAGACTGTTTTGATGACGAGATATAACAAAGGAGTTCAGCAATGCTCTACTATGCACTCGTCTTCATGGTGATCGCGATCGTCGCCGGTCTGTTCGGCTTTGGCGGCATTGCCGGCGCCTCGGCAGGAATTGCCCAGATCCTGTTCTTCATCTTCCTCGCCCTTCTGGTGATTTCGCTGATTGCCGGCCTCTTCAGGCGGGCTTGAGCAGTCCCAGATGGCAATAGGTTCTCCTCGGAAAAGGCGGTGTCCACGGCACCGCCTTTTTCGTGCCTCTACGTAAGGGTTCACGTGGCGGTGTCGACCAGGAAGGAAACGCGGTCGGCGGCAAAGCGGGTGGTCGAGTACTGGATGCGTTTGCCCTCCAGATCGGCATTCACAGCCTCGGTCACCAGCAGGATAGCACCCGGCGAGAGACGCAGGATGTCGAGGTCGCTTCCATGCGCATGCGTCGCCGATATCTCCGTCGTCTGGCGGACGTAATCGGCCACATCCATCTCCCGAAGGGCCTGTGTGATCGAGCCGGTACGGGCATAGGCATCCGCAATGCCGCTGAACCGGCTGGAGGGGAAATAGTTGACCGCATGGGAGACCGGGCGGTCATCGGCGCTGTGTACCGTTTCCAGCCGAATGCAGGGCGTGGCGATCTCGATGCCGAGTGCGTTGGCGACCCGCGCGTTTGCCGGCTCCTCGCCATGGGCGAGCAAGGCCCCTTTCAACGCCCGAGCCTGATCGCCAAGCCCTGTCGAGAAGCGGGTCCGGCGCGCAATCGGAAAGGACAGGCGGTCCCGTCTTTCGATACGCGTGCCGATGCCCTGAAGCGGCCTGACGATACCCTCGTCGGCAAGCGTCGCCAGCGCGCTTCGCACCGTGTGGCGATTGACCCCGAACCGGGCGGCCAGCACTTTCTCCGGCGGCATCATGCCTGTATCGTCGAATTCGCCGCTGTTGATCGACAACCGAATCCGGTCGGCGATCTGGCGCCAGAGCGCAACGCCCGTCTGACGATCCATTAATTTTTCCGCTGTCATGAGGCTGTCACGCTCTCCGCTTATTGAAGGCCGTATCAGATGTATAGTTGTCTATATTAATAGACATTAGGAGGTTTGGCAATGACCGTCAAACAACAATCGACACCGGCGGGCGATGGCCCCGACAGGCGGGCGGCGATGGAGAGCTTCTCCAAGGCAGGCCGCGCGGAATTGCAGCAGGCCTGGGACGCGATCCCGAGCAAACCGGACGTTGCGCCGGTGCGGGGACCGGAAACGGGTCTCGTCATGGTGCGCGGACGGATCGGCGGCGGCGGCGCTCCCTTCAACCTCGGCGAAGTCACGGTGACACGGGCAAGCGTGCGCTTCCCGGACGGCACCATCGGCCATGGCCAGACGCTCGGAACGGACCGCGAGAAGGCCCGGCTTGCGGCGATCTTCGACGCAATGCTGCAGGTGCCGGACCTTGCGGACCACGCCCGTCGGCTCGCGACCGCCATCGCCGGGCGCATCGAAGCGGAGGATCGCGAAGCGGCGCGGCAGACGGCCGCCACCCGCGTCGACTTCTTCACCATGGTCAGAGGAGAAGACTGATGAGCGCGCAGCCTGAAATCTTCACCGGCGCCTTCGCCTCCCCGGTCTTCGATGCACAAGCCGTCTTTCGTACGGTGATGGACTGCATGGCGCGGCCGGGAACGGTCGGAACGATCGTTCCGAAAACCGTGCCGCCGCAACCGCTCGGGCCAACGGCTGGCGCCCTGGCGCTCGCCTTGACGGATCACGATACGCCGGTCTGGCTGACCGCCCGACTTGCGAAATCCGGCCTGCCGCAGTGGCTTGCGTTTCACACCGGCGCAACGGTCACGGACGAAAAGCAGGCAGCGAGCTTCGCCTTCGTCGAGCTTGGCGCCGTGCT
>CAMPIK010000165.1 GCA_946886325.1 uncultured Shinella sp. | reverse complement strand
GATACCCGCATGAACGAAGCCGAGAAGAAGGCGGCCGCCCTGCCGCCGAAGCTGACCGTGCCGATGATCCTGTTCTTCCTGCCCGTCCTCATCGCCGTCATCCTCGGCCCGGCCGGTATCCAGGTTTCCGACCGGTTCTGAGGCCGGTCGAAGAGTCAGTTCCAGACAGATAGGCAAAGAAATGGGCCGGGCGGAAACCGCCGCGGCCCATCGTCTTTTTGGGAGAACCGTCGATCAGTTGGTGTTGCCGCTGTCGTCGCTTGCGAGCTTCTTCCAGGAATTCTGCTGCGAGAGCATGCCGCGCAGGTAGGCGACATTGGCTTCGGCCTGTTCGGCCGTCAGTTCCTGCCGTGCGATCGTTTCGGCCTCCTGGAAACGACCCTGAAGCCCGACCGTGAGAGCCAGGTTCTGCCGCACGCTGCTGTCGGCGCCGGGCTGCGACGCTGCGTTGCGAAGATAGGTTTCGGCGGTCTTCAGGTCCTGCTGGAGAAGATAGGACATGCCGAGATTGGAGAGGATGGAGGGATCGTTCGGCTTCAGATCGAGCGCCTCGCGATAGCGCAGGCGTGCTTCACCGGACCGCCCAAGCTGGTCGAGGATCGCGCCTTCGGCGGATTTCAGCTTCCAGTCGGGCCGGTCGGGCGTCTGCGCCCTCAGCACGGTGTTCAGCGCCTGTTCAAGCTGTCCGGCCGCCGCCTGGGACTTGCCATAGGCTGCAAGCACGTCTCGGTCCGTCGGGTGATAGATCGCGACCTGCTGCATCACGGCGAGCGCCTGGTCGTTGCGGCCGCTCATGCGAAGCAGATTGGCGTAGTTGAGGCCTGCCTGCCGGTCCTTCGGATTGCTCTCATAGGCCTTGCCGACGCTTTCGGCGGCGCCGCGCAACTCGGATGCGTTCATCTCGGTCACGGGTTTCGAGAACTTCGGGATCGAACCCGTCGTCATGTTGCTGCGCGTCGAGCCGCAGCCGGCGAGCGTCGCCGCAAGAAGAGTGACCGCCGTTGCGCGAAGCAACTGCTTCGTGACGGCGTTTGCTAGAAAGGCGTGAGCCATGACCAATCCCCAGAGCTTTTCCGGTTGGCACGCACACAAGCACAGATCGCGCCACAATCCTCACTCCAGCAATAATCTGTTAACCCTAACAGAGCGTTAATCGCGCGATTCTTCGCCCACCCCGCAAAGGTATTCCCATGGCTCCCTTCCAGTTCATCGAACGCGCTTCGCCCTTCAATTCGAAGGGAGGGAAGACGCTGCCGATCTTCGCGATCACGCCGGCCCATATCGAGACCGGCACGATCGACCCGATTGCGCTCGACTGGGCGAAGAAGGCGGGCTTCAAGGCGGAAACCGGCGCGCTGCTGCTGGTGCCGACCGAGGATGGACATCTCGGCGGCGCGCTCTTCGGCCTCGGCACATCGCCATCAGCGACGCCGTTTCTGGCCGGAAAACTGGCGCGCACGCTTCCGGCCGGCGACTGGCATATCGAAACGGCGCCCCTGACCGCCAACCGCCTGACGCTCGGCTACGGGCTCGGGAGCTATCGTTTCGAACGCTATCGCACCAGCACCTCCGCCTCGCCGACGCTGATGATCCCGGCCGACACGGATGCGGCCGATATCAAGCGGCAGCTCGCCGGCGTGTTCCTCACGCGCGACCTCATCAACACGCCGACGAACGACATGGGGCCGGATGCGCTGGAGGACGCGTTTCGCGCGCTGGCGGAACACTACAAGGCCAAGGTGACGGTGGTCGCCGGCGACGACCTGCTGAAGGAGAACTTTCCCCTGATCCACACCGTCGGCCGCGCTTCCGCCGAAGCGCCGCGGCTTCTGGAGATGCGCTGGGGCAAGAAGGGCCACAAGAAGGTGACGCTGGTCGGCAAGGGTGTCTGCTTCGACACGGGCGGCCTCGACATCAAGCCGGCCTCCTCCATGCTGCTGATGAAGAAGGACATGGGCGGCGCCGCCAACGTGCTCGGCCTTGCGCTGATGATCATGGACGCGAAGCTGAAGGTCGATCTGCGGGTGCTGATCCCGGCGGTCGAGAATTCCATCTCGTCCAACGCCTTCCGGCCCGGAGACATCTACCGCAGCCGCAAGGGCCTGACGGTGCAGATCGACAACACGGATGCCGAGGGCCGTCTGGTGCTGGCCGACGCCCTGGCGCTCGCCGACGAGGAGGAGACCGACCTGATCGTTGACATGGCGACGCTGACCGGTGCCGCGCGCGTCGCTCTCGGCCCGGACCTGCCACCCTTCTTCACTGACGACGACGATCTCGCACTCGACCTCTCAGAGGCTGCCCTCGCGGTCGACGATCCGCTGTGGCGCATGCCGCTCTACATGGGCTACGACAAGGACGTCTCGGCCCGCATCGCCGACCTCACAAATGCGCCGTCCGGCGGCATGGCGGGGTCGATCACGGCGGCGCTCTTCCTGAAGCGCTTCGTGACGCGGGCGAAAAGCTGGGTGCATTTCGACATCTACGGCTGGGCGCCCGCCGAGCGGCCCCACTCGCCTGTTGGCGGGGAGGCGCAGGGCATTCGCGCGCTCTATCAGCATCTTCGCTCGACGCTCTGAGAGACATCTTGGGGCCGCTTCACAAGTCAAGACCGATCCGCTAGCGTAACGATATCGTGGAGCCGGAGAGGTCGATGGCCATTGAACTCACGCCGTCGTCGGCACTCGGATTGTGGCACAGCGTCTCGCTGCAACAGGTGCGCCTCGACGGCCGGGACCTGACACAGCGGCAACTGGCGGTGCTGCTCGAAGTCTATCTCGTGCCGCCGCCGCATACCGTGCGCGGTCTTGCGGCCAAGCTCGAGGTGACGAAGCCGGTCATCACCCGCGCGCTCGACACGATGGGCGAACAGGGCCTTGTCAGCCGGGTGCGCGACGAGAAGGATCGCCGCAGCGTCGTGGTGAGGCGCACCGTCGAAGGCGCGCTCTTCCTCGAGCGTTTCGGCGATCTCATCATTCGCGAAGGCCGGAAGCTGCAGAATTGAGACATCAGTGAAAACCACACCCGACCGCCGGCTGAACGCCTACCGCCCGGACCTCGCCGAGGCGGCGCTGCGCGGCGTCGTCGATGCCAAGCGCTATGTCGAGGGCCGGCCGGCCTCTATCAGCGTGCCGGCTGCAGCCCTCCGACCGCGCCCGGACGCGGCCTGCGGCATCGATACCGAGGTGATCTTCGGCGAAACGGTGCAGGTTTTCGAGCGGACGGCCGGATGGGCCTGGGTAAAGGCCGATCTGGACGGCTATGTCGGCTACCTGCCGGAAGAATGCCTCACCGAACAGCCAGCGCCGGCGACCCATATCGTCTGCGTGCCGCGCACCTTTGCCTATTCTGGGGCGGACCTGAAGACGCCGGCGGCCCTTCCTCTGTCGATCGGAAGCCGGCTAAGGATAACTGGCGAAAGCGAGACGCGCGGCACGAGCTATCTGTCGCTCGCCGGCGGCCAGTCGGTCGTCGCCGCCCATTGCCGCCCCGTCGATGCGCCGCCGACGGGCGACTATGTCGAGGTCGCGGCGCGGTTGCTGGAAACACCCTATCTCTGGGGCGGGCGCACCGGCTTCGGCATCGACTGCTCTGGCCTTGTCCAGCTTGCGATGATGATGACCGGCCGGCAGGTTCCGCGCGATTCGGACATGCAGGCGGCCGGTCTCGGCGATCCGATCGCGCGAGAAGAGTTGCGCCGCGGCGATCTCGTTTTCTGGAAGGGCCATATCGCCATCATGGAGGACGAGCAGACGATCCTGCATGCCAACGGCCACACGATGAGCGTCGCGCGCGAGCGTCTTGCCGACGCCATCGAGCGCATCGGCTGGCTCTACCAGCAGCCGACGGGCTATCGACGGCCCTGAGGGCTCGAATGCGCCGGCGGGATCAGTAGCCGGCTTGCCGATCGACCAGGTGTTCCAGCGGCTTGCCGGCCTCGAAGCGCTCGATCTGCGCCTCCACATGGGCGAAGAGCGCGCGCACGTCGGATGCGGCGGCGGCGTGCGGCGTGAACAGAACCTTTTCATGCGTCCAGAGCGGACTTTCGAGCGGCAGCGGTTCCTGCTCGAAGACGTCGAGCGAGGCGCCCCCCAGCGTACCGTCGTCGAGCGCCGCCAGGATATCGGCCTCGACCTGGCTGCCGCCGCGCCCCGCGTTGACGAAGACCGGCGCACCGAGCGCACCGTTGCGCTTCAGCCTGGAGAAGATGCGGCGATCGAAGATGCCCGCGGTCTCCGGCGTCAGCGGCAGCAGCCCGACCAGGATATCGGTCCTTGCCAGAAAGGCGTCGAGTTCGGTGGCATCGAAGGTCTCGATGCCCGCTATGTGTTTCTTGCGGCGCGACCAGCCGATGACGTCGAAGCCGAGCGTGGCGAGTTTCTGCGCCGAATCCTCGCCGAGCACGCCGAGGCCCATGATGCCGACGGTCACCTCGCGCGCCTCCGGCTGCGGCAGTTCGCGCCAGATCCGCTGCCGCCGCAGCGCCTCGTAGGCAGTCGTCTGCCGGAGGTGCATCAGGCACTGCATGACGACCCATTCGCTCATGCGCGTCGTCAGCGACCGATCGACGAAACGCACCAGCGGAATGTCCGGAAGGCCCGGCAGGGTCAGCACATGATCGACGCCGGCGCCGCCCGAGAAGACCACCTTGAGATCCCTTGCCCGGTCGAAGAGGTCGGCGGAGGGGCGCCAGACGACGGCATAATCGATGCCGGAGAGATCGCGCCCCTTGCTGGACGGATGCGCAAGGTTGACCACCTCGCGGCCGGCGAAACGGCCTGCAAGGGCGGAGGCGACCTGCTGCCGGTCGAACTTGAGATCGATGATGACGGGACTGTTCTGCACGCGCTGGACCCTGCTATTGGCGGATGAGATCGGTGGAGATCGCCCTGAGGTCGAAGGCGGCGGCCATCAGGGCTTTGGTATAGGGCGCTTCCGGCGCCTCGATGATCTTTTCGGCCGGACCCTGCTCCACGACCTTGCCGGAGCGCATGACGATGATGTCGTTGGCGAGCGCCCGCACGACCTTGAGATCGTGGCTGATGAAGAGATAGGCGAGGTTGTGCCTGACCTGGAGGTCGCGCAACAGGTCGACGACCTGCGCCTGCACGCTCATGTCGAGCGCCGATGTCGGCTCGTCGAGCATCACGAATTCCGGCTTCAGCACCATGGCGCGCGCAATTGCGATGCGCTGCCGCTGTCCGCCGGAAAATTCGTGCGGATAGCGCCAGCGCGTCGAAGGGTCGAGGCCGGTCTCCTCCAGCGCCGAAGCGACGCGGTGGTCACGCTCGTCAGCGGTCAGCGATGGTTCGTGGATCTTCAGCCCCTCCGCCACGATGTCGGCCACCGACATACGCGGCGAGAGCGACCCGTAGGGGTCCTGGAAGACCACCTGCATGCGATTGCGGATCGTCCGCATCTGGCGGAAGGAATAGCTGTCGATATCCTGCCCGACGAAGGCGATCCGTCCCTTCGACGAGATCAGCCGCGTCAGCGCGAGCCCGAGCGTCGTCTTGCCCGAGCCGGACTCGCCGACGACGCCGAGCGTATGGCCGGCGCGCAGCGTCACGTCGATGCCGTCGACCGCCTTGACGTGGTCGACGACGCGCCGGAGGAAGCCGGCCTTGATCGGGAACCAGACCTTGATGTCGTCCGCCTTCATGATGATCGGCTTGCCGTCGTCCGGCTGGGCGGGCCGCCCTCGCGGTTCAGATGCCAGCAGGTGCTTCGTATAGTCGTGCTGCGGGTTGGTGAAGATATCCTCGACGGGACCGCTCTCGACGATCTTTCCCTTGGTCATCACGCAGACCCGGTCGGCGAAGCGCCGGACGATGCCGAGATCGTGGGTGATGAAGAGCATGGACATGCCGTGCTCCTCCTTCAACTGCTGGAGCAGTTCGAGGATCTGCGCCTGCACGGTGACATCGAGCGCCGTCGTCGGCTCGTCGGCGATCAGGAGCTCCGGCCGGTTGGCAAGCGCCATGG
>CAMPIK010000164.1 GCA_946886325.1 uncultured Shinella sp. | reverse complement strand
CCCGAAGACACGTTGTCGGAGGCCGAAAGCGCGTCGGCAACGACGCCGCGCAGACGCTCGATCATCGTGTTGACATAGCCGAGAAGCTCGCCGATCTCGTCGCGGCTCGTCACTTCGGCAAACTTCGTCAGGTCGCCATCGGCCACGTTCTGGACGACGCCCACGGCGCGGCGCAGACCGCGATTGATCGATACGACGATCCATGTTGCGGCAATAGCAGCGATGAGCATGGCGATCGCCGCGACCGAGACCATGATGGTGCGCGTGCTCTGGTATTGCGCTTCGGCAGCGACTTCGGCTTCCTTCAGCCGGCTCACTTCGAGGTCGACGACCTCGCCGAGCAACTGGTCGATCTCGTTGGTGACCGTGCGGGCATCCGCCGTCGATACGCGGGTCGCACCGGCCATGTCGCCGGCAAGTGCAAACGAACGAACCCGGTCGTCTTCGCGGCGGAATTCGGTGGTGAAGCCCTGGAGCTTGTTCCAGAACACCTTGCCCTGTTCCGTCGCCTTCCCGAGAACCTCTTCCAGGGCCTGGTCGAAGCCGGCCCGTGCCTTGTCGCCAAGTTCGATATAGCGGTTGGTCTCGGTCACGTTGTTCGACGAGAGAATGTTCTTCTGCTGACGAATCTGCTGCAATTGCAGAACGTTCAGCTGCTGTGCGAGTTTCAGGCGGTCGGCGGGACCGGCAAGCACGTTGCTCAGCGTGTCATTGAGCCCGCCGAGGCTGATGATGCCGTAGGTGGCGGTTCCGACGAGAACGGCGATCATGAAGCCGAACGTCAGGAACAGTTTCAGTTTGATGGTGAAGCGCATGATATGTCTCCTGACAGTCAGTTCGATGCGTTTGGTGAGCTTGTGCGGTCCCGCTGCGACGAGAAGATCGCCTGCAGGTTCGGGACGATGATGAATTCGCCGCCCCGCTTGACGAGGCAATTGATGTAGTCGGCCCGCCAGCGCATGCCGACGCTCGGCGGCGGCTCGCTCGCCACCTTGGCAAGGGTCGTCACCTCGTTGACCTTGTCGGTGCGGATGCCGATCAGCGTCGGTTCGTTTTCGATATCCAGTTCGATGACGATGATGCGGCTGTCGATCGTCGTCTCGGTGGCGATCATGCCGAAAGCCAGCCGGATGTCGGCCAGCGGAATGACCTTGCCGCGAAAATTGATGACGCTGCCGACGAAGGGCATGCTGCCGGGCACGACGGTCTCCGGCAGCAGGTCGAGGATTTCCTGCACCACGATCGCCTCGATCGCGAAGGTTTCCCCATTCAGGTTGAAGGTCAGGACGGAGAGTTCTTCCTCGCCGCTCCAGAGCTGTTCGTGGTCGATCTTGCGTACTGCCTCGTTCATCCTGCTGCGCGCAATTGCGCCTCCTGCTGTTGTCCGACCGCGACCAGGTGCGTGACGTCGAGGATCAGCGCCACGTTGCCATCGCCGAGGATGGTCGCGCCGGAGAAGGTGACGACGTCATGATGGAGCTTGGACATGGATTTGATGACTGTCTGGTGATCGCCGATGATCTGGTCGACGACGAGGCCGACGCGCTCGGAGCCGGTCGAGATGACCACGACCTTCTGATGCGGATCGGGTTGGGTGCCGGTGCGGAAGAGTTCGCGCAGCCGCAGGAACGGCACGAGGCTGTCGCGCAGCGAGATGAAGCTGCGGCCGCGGGAGCGGAGGTCTTCCTCGAGCGACAGCTCCAGGCATTCCTCGACCGCCGAAAGCGGGATGACGTAGTTGCCCTGCCCGACGCGCACCAGAAGACCGTCGATGATGGCAAGCGTCAGCGGGATGCGGAGCGACACTTCCGAGCCCTCGCCCGGACGGCTGGTGATGTCGATCGCCCCGCGCAGCGCCTCGACCGTCTTCTTGACGACGTCCATGCCGACGCCGCGGCCCGACAGGTTCGTCACCTGCTGCGCCGTCGAGAAGCCGGGCTGGAAGATGAGCTGGAGCAGATCCTGGTCGGAGAGTGCTGCGCCGGGCTGGATGAGGCCGGAGGCCTCTGCCTTGGCGCGCACCCGGTCGCGGTTGATGCCGCGGCCATCGTCCTTGATGGTGATGATGACCTCGCCGCCCGTCTGGTGCGCCGAGAGCAGCACGCGCCCCTTGGCCGGCTTGCCCGCGGCAATGCGGTCTTCCGGCCTTTCAAGGCCGTGGTCGATCGAGTTGCGGACGAGGTGGACCAGCGGATCGGCCAGCCGGTCGATGACCGTCTTGTCGACTTCGGTCGTCTCGCCTTCGGTGATGAGCTCGATTTCCTTGCCGGTCTCGCGCGACAGGTCGTGCACCAGGCGGCGGAAGCGGCTGAAGAGGCTCGCGACCGGCATCATGCGCAGGACCATCATCGTGTCGCGCAATTCGCCCGAGAGACGCTCGATCTCTTCCGAGACGGAACGCAGGCCGAGATCTGCGGCAGCGCCCGCAAGCTGGGTCAGGCGGGACTGGGCGATCACGAGTTCGCCGACCCGGTCCATCATCTCGTCAAGACGTTCGGCCGGAACACGCACATTCTCGGCATTCTTGTTCTGCTTGGCGTCGGCGGCCGCAGGCGCCGGCTCGCTGGAGGCTGCCGCCCTGGCAACCGGCTTTTCGGCTTCGGCCACGATGACAGGCGCGGCGACGGCTTCCGGCGTCACATCCGCGATATCGAGCTGCATCTCGTCCATGACGAAGATGAAGACATCCTCGATGTCCGAGCGCGGCTTGCCGGTCTTCAGCGTCGCAGTCCAGGCGAGGTGGATCTCGCGCGGGTCGAGCGCATCGAGCGCAGGGATTGCCGAGGTGTCGGCGACGATGCGGCATTCGCCGAGGTCGCGCAACTCGTCGAGCAGGCCGAGCGGATTGGTGCCGTTCGCCATCGAATTGGCCGGCAGCGAGAAGCGGATGCGCCAGTCGCGCACGCCTTCTGCGGTCTTCGGTGCGGGCGCTGCGACAGCGGGCTGAACGGAAGCCGGCGCGACGGCGGCCTCGCCGTTGACCGCGCGATGCAGGTTGTCGAGCAGTTCCGCGCTCATCGCGTCGTGGTCGCCGTTCGGCGTTTCCAAAAGCGCGCGCATGTGGTCCTGTGCCGAGAGAACCGCCGAGACAAGCTCCTGCGTCGCCGGCACGTCGCCCTTGCGGACGCGGTCGAAGGCCGTTTCGCAGTGGTGGGTGAAGGCGGCCAGCGCATCGAAGCCGAACATCGCGCCCGAACCCTTGAGGGTGTGCAGGCTGCGGAACACGGTGTCGATCTGGTCCTTGTCGTCGAGGCTGCGCGTCAGGTCGAGAAGGCCGGACTCGATCAGTTCCAGCATTTCGGCAGCTTCCGTGCGGAAGACTGAAATCGGGTCCGGATTGGTCATCTGCCCAGAACCTTCCGTGCGATCTTGACGAGGCTTTCCGGATCGAAGGGCTTGGTCAGCCAGCCGGTGGCGCCGGCGGCCTTGGCCTGCTGCTTGATCTCGCCGTCGGACTCGGTCGTGAGGAAGATGACCGGGACGCCCGTATGGGCCGGCAGCTTGCGCAGCTCGCGGATCATCGTCAGGCCGTCCATGTTCGGCATGTTGAGGTCGGTGACGACGAGGTCGAATTCGCCGGCCTTCAGCTTGTTGAGGCCGTCCATGCCATCGACGGCTTCGGTCACGGTGTAGCCGGCGTTCGACAGCGTCACCCGCGTCGTCAGCCGGATGCTGGCGGAATCGTCAACGGTCAATATCTTCGCGGTCATCAAACTGTCTCCTGATGCAACCAGAATTTCGCAGCGTCGGGGGACATGTCGTCGAGGAAACCACCGCGCTGCAGGACATCCAGCAAGGTCCCTTCGGCCGGTTTCGCCAGTTGAAGCGAACTGCCCTGCTGGCCCGCAAAGGTTCTGGCCGCTTCGAGCAATTGCACAAAGCTCAGATCGACCTGTGCTTCCGGGTCGATTTCCAGTTGCGTCGCACCATTATTACTTAGGCTACTCAAAATAGATTGATGAATATCAGAAATATTCCTGATATTCATTGCCGTTGAAAATGACAATGACGACGAACCTTGAGTATAGGCTTGCATGTCGGCCCCAGTCGATATTTAGACAAAACAGTATCCCCGACCGGAACGATCTCAATTGTAGCTTAATGAAGTGTGAATTCGAAGGGAAAATTTCTATCTTTAGTAGTTATAACTCACTACTATTCGCGCATCACGTAAGGGAAGGGAGTTTATTTAAATAATTGATTGATAAGGTTATTTTATAATTTTAGGCAAAAAGAATATTATTTCTAATTCCCTAATACTCGCTGTAAACGTGCAATCGGCCGGACGTCGCCGGACAGTCCGAAAACGGGTCAAATTCGATGCTTCCGGCGGACGCCGCTGGCGGAATTTACTCTGCGTTACCTTGTTTGCGCCTATGGTCCGGCCACGGGGTCATTTGTATGGGGTATGGCGTGTCAGTCAGCGTAAACGCGATGCGAACCGAGCATCACTCGGAGGAGACGGCGCTGGTATCGCGCCTTGAAGGCGCTCGCGCGCAGATCGAACAGCGCTTTCTCGACGGCGGCGCAGTCCTGCTGTCGGTCCTCGATGTGCTGAACCGGCTGGTCTCGACGCTGGAGACCCTGACGGGTTCCCTCGACGACGAGACCGCCCAGGCAACCATCGGCCGCCTCTCCGAAACCGTCACCCAACTCACCGCCCTTCCGGCCATCGAGGATCAGCGCCAGCAGCGGCTGGCGAGCGTCGCGGAGACGGAAAAGTCGCTTGGCGGCTTCATCGTCGACATGCTCGAAACCTTGCGTTATCTCCGGACCTTCGCGACGACGGCGAAGATCACCGGCGCCGGCATTCCGGATTTCGCCGGCTTTGCCGAGGAGATCATTGAGCGCATCCAGTTCGGCGCCGTGCAGGTCAATGCGCTGTCCAGCAAGATCACGGCTCTCGACGGCACGATCCGCATCGCATCCGCCGGCGGCGGCGAAACGCTCGAGCGCTTCCAGAAGAGCGTGCCGGGCATCGCGGCCAACCTGTCGCGCAATGCGGCCGATCTGACGAAACAGCGCCGCCACCTCTCCGACCTCGCGGACAAGGTCGGCAAACTGGCGCGCGCCGTGCAGATGAAGGTCGGAACGACGCTTTCGGCCATGCAGATCGGCGACATCACCCGCCAGCGCATCGAACACTGCCAGGCCGCCTTCACCATGCTTGACGACTACCTGGCCGCACCGGAAGGGCAGGAACTGGATCGCGACGCGCGCAGCAAGCTCGCCCATGTCGTCCGCCGGCTTGTCTTCGACCAGTTGAGCGAGATCGCCACCGATTTCGACCGGGATTGCACGACGGTGGTCAAGACCATCCTCGGCTTCAATGCGGATATCAACGGCCTGCTCGACCTGCATCGGGAGATGGAGCCCTCCGGCGGCGGCGGGGCGGAGCATGCGATGCGCGTTCTCGAAGCGGATGTCGCGGCGGCGCGTGCGGTCGTGCGCGACATCGAGGTGATTGCCGACAAGGCCAACGAACTCGGCCGCGCCACCGTCGTCACCGTGCACGAACTGCTCGAAGGCGTGGAAACGATCAAGCTGGTCAGAACCGACATCCAGTACATGGCGCTCAACACCAACCTGCGCTGCAGCCGCCTCGGCGAGGAGGGACGCGCCATCAATGTGGTGACGGCCGAACTGCGCGCCTTCTCCGGCACGCTCGACGATACCGCCCAGAAGATCCTCACCGCCCTCCAGTCGCTCGAGGTCGATGCGACGAAACTCGCCGCGACGGATACGCTCTCCGAGGCGGATGGTTCGCTCGATGCGCGGCTGGAGCAGGCGCTCGCCAGCATTCACGGCGCCGCCGATCGCATGGAGCGGGACATGGCAGCCCTGCGCCAATGCAGCCAGGACGTCTCGACCAAGGCGACGACATCGATCGCCAGGCTGGACTTCAAGGCGGAGCTCGGCGATGTGCTCATCGACTGCGCCAACCGCGCTGGCGAACTGCTTGAGTCCGACACCCTCGACAGGGACGGTATCGAAACCGCGCTGGCCGAACTC
>CAMPIK010000163.1 GCA_946886325.1 uncultured Shinella sp. | reverse complement strand
GCGGGTATGATGTAATGGCAGCCTGTCAGCTTCCCAAGCTGAACGCGCGGGTTCGATTCCCGCTACCCGCTCCAGTTCGCTGCATTTCAGACAGTGCCGGTCTCCCGCATGGCGTCAAATTATTTGACGACCTTCTGATATGCGTTAAGCAAAGATTATCCTCGATTTCGGGAAGTCCAGCCGGCTCTATCGAAGCGGATTGTTGCGTGCATGGCGTTCCATTATGCAGCATATGTAACGCAATGGGGCTGCCTTCATGAGCATGATAAATATTAGAGGTTTCCAAAAGGGCGCTGGTGCGAACTTTCAGCAGTTCGTCTCGGAGAGACTGAATACAATTCTCGACTATGATCACGAGAAGGCTGGGCCAAGCCTGCTGAAATTCTGGGATGACGCGAAGAACTACATGAATATTTCAGGCTCGAACCTGAAGTACAAAATGGTCAAAGGCGAGGTCTTCGGCATCACATCAGGCACGATCGACGGTTTCAAGGCCGTCTCGGAAGGAATTGCTGTCATCTCGGCCGAAAAACTCGGCCTGAATGGCAAGGCGATCAGCAAGGCCATCGACAGCGGCAGCACGACGAAATTCCTGAACACGTTCCTGTCCGGCAATGACACCATCAAGGCGACGAACTTCGATGACACGTTCTGGGGCGGCGATGGCCATGACACGCTTTTCGGCTATCGCGGTGCCGACAGGATCAGCGGTGGCTCGGGCAATGACACGCTGACCGGCGGTACGGGCAACGACACCCTCAAGGGCGATGCCGGCAATGACAAGCTGAAGGGCGATGCCGGGGCGGATGTGCTGGCCGGCGGCGCCGGCGCCGATACGTTCGTCTTCTCGGCGCAGAAGGACTCGACGGTTGCAGCCGCCGGCCGCGATACGATCCGGGACTTCAGCCGGGCACAGGGCGACGAAATCGATCTGCGCGACATCGATGCCAATAGCAAGGCTGGCGGCAATCAGGCGTTCCGCTTCATCGGGTCGGACGATTTCCACGACAAGGCCGGCGAATTGCGTTTCGAGAGGAAGGGCGGCGACACGCTGGTCTTCGGCGACATCAACGGCGACGGAAAGGCCGACTTCTCGATCCTGGTCGATGCGAACATCGCCTTCAAGGCAGGCGATTTTCTGCTGTAGCAGTGCTGCCCGGCGAGACACGAAGCTCCTGCAAACAAGGCGCCGATCCGTCGATCGGCGCCTTGTTTCGTTCCCCGTTTCGGGATCGCACTCACCGATCGCGCAGGCTTCGTCGGGTGCAAAACGTCGGCGACAGCGCCGAAGGAAGCAGGGGCCACACCTGTGCAAAAATCGTGAACGCCTTCACTTTTAATTGTTGACTGTGCAAATCATGTTTATAGGGTGGCCGAATTCGGGCGCCGCCATGGCGTTCGCCGTTGCGTTCGCATTGCATAGGAGGCCGCCTTGCGCCACTCGCTCCTCACCCGCCGACACCGGGCCATTCTTCTCGCCACCATCGCCTGCCTCATTCCCGGCCAGCTTCTCGCCCAGGATGGTGCACCGACGGTGCTCGAGCAGATCGAGGTGGAATCGGAGAGCGACGACATCCTCGTCCAGGACGGCTACGTGGCCAAGTCGGACCGGATCGGCACCAAGACCGATACGCCGCTCGTCGAGATTCCGCAGTCGATCTCCGCGGTGACGCAGGACCAGATCGAGGATCAGAAGCCGCGCTCGCTGAACGAGGCGCTGACCTATACGGCGGGCGCCAATGTCGGGACGTTCGGTTACGATACCCGCTACGACGCCTTCTTCCTGCGCGGCTTCCCCGCCTATTATACCGGCACCTTCCGCGACAGTCTGCGCCAGTTCAATGCGCCCTCCGGCTTCTTCAAGACCGAGCCCTACGGCATCGAGGGCATCACGGTTCTCAAGGGCCCGTCTTCGGCGCTCTACGGCAACAGCGGTCCGGGCGGCATCGTCAACATCATGACGAAGCGCCCGAAGGACGAACTCTTCCGCGAGGTGGAGGTGCTCGTCGGCAACCAGGACCGTTACCAGCTCAACATGGACGCCTCCGGCCCGGCCAGCGAGGACGGCAGCCTGCTTTACCGGATGACCGGCGTCGTGCGCCAGAGCAACACGCATCTGCCCGGCTTCCCGGATGACAAGGTCTATCTGGCGCCGGCGCTGACCTTCAAGCCGGACGAGGACACGCGTCTCACCATCCTCGGCGAATATTCGAAGATCGGCACCGGCGGCACGGCGGCTTTCTACAATTCGGCGCCGGGCGTGGTGACGAGACGCGCGGAAGCCGATCCGGATTTCAATGCCTTCGACCAGAACCAGGGCCGGATCGGCTATGAATTCGAGCACCGGCTGAACGACACGTTCACCATCCGCCAGAACGCGCGCTTCGCCTCCGTCGATGCGGACCTCGAATATAGCGGCTGGTATGCGACCGGCGTGCCGTCGAGCCGCTTCGCCCGCTACTGGGGACACTATGCGGAAGACGTCACGTCGGCGGTGATCGACAACCAGATCCAGGCGGAATTCGACACCGGCCCGGTCGAGCATGTGGCGATCGCCGGCCTCGACTACGGCTATTCCGACTATACGGTCTTCGGCCCGGGCCTCGTTTATGCTTTCCCGACGGACGGGTTGCCGCTGAAGAAGACGGCCGCGCAGGAGATGAACCAGCTCGGCGTCTATCTGCACGACCAGGCCAAGTGGAACAATTTCACGCTGTTTGCGACCGGCCGCTACGATTGGGTCGATACGAACTCGGCAACGGCGGCGGCAGGCGGCGGCTTCACCACGACGGACCAGAAGGACGAGGGCTTCTCCAAGCGCATCGGCCTTTCCTACCGCACGGATTGGGGCCTGATCCCCTATGCCACCTATTCGACCTCGTTCTCGCCCAATATCGGCGTCGTCTACGACAACGTCACCAATGCGTTGCGCGTCGCGCAGCCGACGGAGGCGACCCAGCGGGAAGTCGGCGTGAAATACGAGATGGCCGAGCTGAACGCCACCGTCGGCGCCTCGGTCTTCGACATCAAGCAGGAAAACGGCGTCGTCTTCGACGCAACGACCGGCATCAACCAGCAGCGCCAGGTCGATCTCAGGTCGCGCGGCTTCGAGATCGAGGGCTCGATGACGCTCGACAACGGTCTCGGCCTCATCGCGTCCTACACCCATCTCAAGATGGAAATCCTGCGCGGCGTACCGGGCACGGAAGGCAATGAACTGTCCGGCACGCCGAACGATGTCTTCGCGCTCTGGGCCCACTACCTCTTCGAGGACGATGCCATGGCCGGCGTCGGTGTTGGTGCCGGTGTGCGCTATTCGGGCGGTTCGTTCGGCGACGATGCGAACACGTTCAAGAACGCGTCGCGCGTCTTCGTCGATGCGTCCGTTTCCTACGACTTCGGCTATCGCAATCCGGATCTGCAGGGCCTGAGCCTGCAGGTCAACGCAAAGAACCTGTTCGACGAGCGCAAGAGCATTTGCTCGGCCGGTTATTGCTACTGGGACGAAGGCCGCTCGGTGATCGGCAGCCTGCGGTACAGGTTCTGATCCGATGGCAAACGCGGCAGCAACGGCAGCGAAAATCGTCGAGGAAGACGTGCCCTCCTTCGCAACGGAAGGCCTCACCTATTCGGTCGGGGACAAGGTGCTTCTCCACCCGACGACGATCGCCTTCCGTCCCGGCGAAGTCTCGGCGCTTGTCGGTCACAACGGTTCCGGCAAGTCGACGCTGCTGAAGCTGCTTGCCCGCCAGCTCGATCCGTCGGGCGGCGTCGCCCGCTTCGGCGGCGATCCGGTGCAGCGCTGGGGCAATCGTGCCTTTGCGCGGGCCGTCGCCTACCTGCCGCAGGATGCGCCGGCTGCACCCGGCATGACCGCGCGCGAACTGGTCGCCTGCGGCCGCTATCCCTGGCACGGCGCGCTCGGCCGTTTCGGCGAGGAGGATCGGGGCAAGGTGGAGGAGGCGCTCCGCCTCACCCATATCGAGCATCTCTCCGATCGCCTGGTCGATACGCTGTCGGGCGGCGAGCGCCAGCGCGTCTGGATCGCCATGCTGGTCGCGCAGGACAGCCGCTGCCTGCTTCTCGACGAGCCGACATCGGCGCTCGACGTCGCCCACCAGATCGAGGTTCTGAGCCTCGTGCGTGATCTCTCCCATGCCAAGGGGCTCGGCGTCGTCGTCGTGCTGCACGACATCAACATGGCCGCCCGCTTCTGCGATCGCATCTTCGCCCTGAAGGGTGGCCACTTCATCGCCGAAGGCGCGCCGGGCGAGGTTATGAAGGCCGAGACGCTGAAGGATATCTACGGCGTTGCCATGGATATCCTGCCCAATCCGGTGACCGGCGCGCCGATCGCTTATGTCATCTGAGACCGACCCGGCTTCGGTCCGGCTGTCGCGGCGGTCCTTTGCCGCGGCCGGTCTCGCAACCCTGTTCGCACCGGCGCGCGTTGGCGCGGCGACGGTGACCCGGCGCATCGTCTCGCTGGACTACGGGGTCACGACGACCCTGCTTGCAATCGGAATAACGCCGGTCGCGATCGCCGATGCGGACGAGTGGCCGATCTGGGTCGTCTCGCCGCCGCTGCCGGCGGGCGTCGCCAATGTCGGTGACGACCTCGACGTCAATCTCGAGGTTCTGGCGCGGCTGAAGCCCGATCTCATCTTCTCGACACCCTATCTCGAGGGCGCCCGCGCCGTGCTCGAAACGATTGCGCCAGTCGAGACGCTGACGATCTATGCGCCGGACGGCGAACCCCTGCCGCGGTCGATTGCCGCGACGCGTAGGCTCGGGGAAACGCTCGGTCGACAGGCCGCCGCGGAGAAATTTCTGGCCGAAAGCGAGGCGGCGTTCGACGGCTATGCGGAACGGCTCGCGCGGCTCTCGCCGCCGCCGCTTGCGCTGATCAATCATCTCGATGCCCGCCATGCGCGGGTCTACGGCAGCCACAGTCTCTACGACAATGTGCTTGATCGCCTCGGCTTGACCAATGCCTGGACGGGCGAAACCAACTATTGGGGTTTCAACACGATCGGCCTCGAGCGTCTCGCGACGATGCCGGCGGATGTCCGGCTCATCGCCTTCGAGCCTATTCCGCCGGATGTGCCGCAGATGCAGGCGGCAAGCCCCCTCTGGCAAAGCCTGCCCTTCGTCGCCGCCGGCCGGACCTCGGTCCTGCCGGGCGTGCTGATGTTCGGCATGCTGCCCTCTGCGCTGCGTTTCGCCGAATTGCTGACCGCGCATCTGGAGGCGGTGGCGAGATGATCCGCAGGTATCCGAATCTCGGGCCGGCGCTCTCCGTCACCCTGCTTTTTGCCGTAGCGCTCTGGCTCTTTCTCGGCCGCGCCGGCGCCGATCTTTCGACGCTCCGGACGATCGCCACCGGGTACGATCCGGCGCGCATGGTGCTCGTCTATTCAACGCTGCCGCGGCTTGCCACCGCACTTCTCTGCGGTGCGGCGCTGTCGCTCTCCGGCGTGCTGCTCCAGCAGGTCCTGCGCAATCCGATCGCCTCGCCGACCACGCTCGGGCTGTCGGCCGGCGGCAATCTGGCGCTTGCCGTTGCCAGCCTCTTCGTGCCGTCGCTGATCGGCTTCGGCCGCGATCTCGTCGCCCTTGCCGGCAGTTCGCTTGCGGCAGGGCTTGTCTTCTTCCTTGGGGCGCGTCGGGGCTTCGCGCCGGTCTCGCTCGTCCTGTCGGGCCTGATCGTCAGTCTCTGGTGCGCGGCGGTGGCGTCGATCCTCATCCTGACCAACGAGCGCTATCTCGCGAGCCTCTTCATCTGGGGCAGCGGCTCGCTGTCGCAGCAAAGCTGGCAGATCGCGACGTGGCTCCTGCCCAAGATCGCGGTGCTTGCGCTCTGCGCCGGCCTGCTCGTTCGCCCGCTCTCGCTGCTCGATCTCGGAGACCGCTCCGCGGCTGCGCTCGGCCTCAGCCTGCGTCAGGTGCGGGTCCTCGCCGTCGCCGTCGCCGTCGGCCTTTCCGCGCTCGTCACCAGTGCCGTCGGCGTCATCGGGTTCATCGGCCTTGTGGCGCCGATCG
>CAMPIK010000162.1 GCA_946886325.1 uncultured Shinella sp. | reverse complement strand
TCGTCCTTGATGAACCATTCGAGGAATTTCATCGCCTCTTCCTGGTTCTCCGAGTAGGAGATGACCGAGATGCCCTGGCCGCCGAGGGCTGCGAACTGGTCGCCATCCGGACCGGCCGGATTGGCGAAGAAGCCGGTGACCTTGGCATTCGGGTTCGACGCCTCGTTCACCAGTGCCGGGAAGAAGGCGAAGTAGTTCATGCTCATCGCCGCCAGGTTCTCGGTGATCGCCTGGTTGTTCTCGACGAAGAAGGTCTTGGCCCAGCCCGGAGGCGTGAAGCCGTAGAGCTCGCGATACATTTCGAGCGCCTTGACGTTCTTGTCCGAGTTGATGATGCCGTCGACCTTGTAGTTCTCATAGTCGCCGAGTTCGCCGCCATAGGAGAAGATCGCGTTTTCGACACCCATGACAAGGCCGTCATAGGAGTTGTCCGTGTAGATCGCGATGCCGTAGCGCTTCTCGTCGGGACGATGGAAGAATTCGGCGATGTCGCGCATCTCGGCCCATGTCTTCGGCGGGGCGAGATCGTAGCCGTATTTCGCCTTGAAGGCCTCCATCTCCTTGGGGTCTTCGAACCAGTCCTTGCGATAGGACCAGCCGACAGCGTCGCCCTCGGCCGGGATCGACCAGTACTTGGCCGAGTTCGACGGATATTCCGAGTAGTACTTCACCGTCGCCGGCGCCATGACCTCGGTCAGCTTGTGCTTGTTGAAGAACTCGGTGAGATCGACATAGTGGCCGGCCTCGGATGCGGCGCCGATCCACTGGCTGTCGCCGACGACCATGTCGTAGGCGGAACCGCGGGCGTTGAACTCGGTGAAGGCCTTGGTCTGGAAATCGGCCCAGGGGGTCGTTTCCACCGTGACCTTAACGCCGGTCTCGGCCTCGTATTCGTTCACCAGTTCCTGGAGGTAGTTGGCCGGGTCCCATTCGGCCCAGAAGATGGTCAGTTCCTGGGCTTGTGCGGACGTGCCGCAGGCCCACATCAAGCCGACACCGGCCAGAAGACCGGTCATAGTTTTGCGCATAACGTTTCCTCCCATTTATGCACCGTTCCCGCGTTGGCGCGGGCATTGCCATCCGTCTCGCCGGTCTGTTCCCGTTTTCGTGCCGTCCGGTCCTCCTCGACCTTCGACGACACCGTGGTGACCGGCATCTGGATTTTTCAGCTAGGCAATCTGGTAGTACCAAATGCGGCTAGCGTCAAGGTCTCCGGGAATGTCTGCGATTTTGCCGACTTCCCGCGTTTTTCTGCGGATTTTCGCCAATGATCGACGTTTTCATTCCCGTTGCTGTTCCCAAAGTCTGATTAATCCCTGCTGCTCTGGACATCGCCCGCGAAGACGGTTTGAACTCCAATTGGTCAAACCAGATTGCGGGCTTTGTGCCTCCATGCTTGCTGAACATTTTCCCTCATCCCGCCTTTGCCGCTTCCGCCACGGCGGTGTCCACGAGTGCCGTCGCGGCCCATTCGGCGACGGACTGCGCCTCGTTCGCCGTCAGGCCCCAGATATCCTTGAGCACGATCAGCACCTCGACGCCGAAGACCAGCGACAGGGCCTGGGAAAGACGGTCCCGCGCCGGCTCGGTCAGCGTCGCGGCAAGCGGCGCGGTTGCATCCCGCAGGAGCTCGATCCGGTGGCCGCGGGTGAATTGCGGTTCCGCGCCGAGCGTGCCGGCCTGACGCTGCGCCCATTGATCGAGCGAGAGCTTCAGCGCCGCCTTGAAGGTGGCCTCGAACTCGTCGATGCGGGGAAGGGCGGTGCGGAAGAGATCGGCGACGCGGGTGCGCGCATCCGCATCCTTCGACGACCAGTCGAGGATCGGGCCGAGCGCTTCGTCAACGACCGCATGAACCAGCGCCGCCTGGCTCGGGAAATAGCGATAGGCGGTGGCGCGCGAGACTTCCGCCGCCTCCGCCACCTCGCTCACCGAGGGCGTGACGCCGGACTGCATCAGCCGGGTCGCGGTTTCCAGCATCAGTTTTCGCGTGCGGGCCCGCGGGCCGCGCTCGGCAATGGCGCCGGATTCGATTTGTTGACGTGAGACTTCCATATCTTTACGATACGCGCGTCTCATAAATTTGCAAGTGCCGGTGGACCGGTCGAGACGGGGGCGGCGACAGGCGAGGAGGCCTGCATCGCCCGGGAGGACGGATGAAGCGCATCTATGTCGTCGGCACGGCCGACACCAAGGGCGAGGAACTTGCCTATCTGGCGGCCGCGGTTGAGGCGGCCGGCGGAGAGGTTGTTCGCGTCGATGTCGGAACGCGGGCGCCGGGCGTGCCGGTCGATATTCCGGCGACGGCCGTGGCCGCCTGCCATCCGGACGGCGAGGGCGCCGTGCTTGGTGGCGACGATCGCGGCACGGCGGTGGCGGCCATGGGCGAGGCCTTTGCGCGATTCCTGCCCACCCGCGGCGACATCGCGGGCGTCGTCGGCATCGGCGGTGGCGGCGGCACGTCGATCATCACCGCCGGCATGCGCATGCTGCCGCTCGGCCTGCCCAAGATCATGGTTTCGACGCTGGCATCCGGCGATGTTGCGCCCTACGTGGACGTGTCCGACATCGTCATGATGCCGTCGGTCACCGACATGGCGGGGCTGAACCGTCTCAGCCGTGTCATCCTCCACAATGCCGCCCGCGCGATCACCGCCATGGCGACGCATCCGCTCGTCGAAAGCGCGTCGAAGCCGGCGCTCGGGCTCACCATGTTCGGCGTCACGACGCCCTCCGTCACCGCCATCGTCGATCTCCTGAAGGCCGATCACGACTGCCTGGTCTTTCATGCGACGGGCACCGGCGGGCGCTCGATGGAGAAGCTCGCCGACAGCGGCATGCTCTCCGGCATCCTCGACATCACGACGACAGAGGTCTGCGACCTGCTCTTCGGCGGCGTTCTGCCGGCGACGGAGGACCGCTTCGGCGCTGTGGCGCGCACGGGGCTGCCCTATGTCGGTTCGGTGGGCGCGCTCGACATGGTCAATTTCTGGGCGCCGGAGACGGTGCCGGAGCGCTACCGCGACCGCCTGTTCTATCGCCACAATCCGAACGTCACGCTGATGCGCACGACGCCCCGGGAATGCGCCGAGATCGGCCGCTGGATCGGCCGGCGGCTCAACCGCTGCAACGGCCCGGTCCGCTTCCTGATCCCGGAAAAAGGCGTCTCCGCGCTCGATATCGAGGGCGGCCTGTTCTTCGATCCGGATGCCGATGCCGCACTCTTCGAGGCGCTGGAGGCGACCATCGAAACGACCGAAAACCGACGCGTCGAACGCCTGCCGCTCCACATCAACGATCCCGCATTCGCCGAGGCGGCCGCGGCCGCCTATCGCGCCATTTCCAGAAGCTGAAAGAGACCCCGATGCCAGCAATCCCCCGCAAGACCATCCTCGAGAAATTCCACGGCATGATTTCGGCCGGCGTGCCGATCATCGGCGGCGGCGCCGGCACCGGCCTGTCGGCCAAGGCCGAGGAGGCGGGCGGCATCGACCTCATCATCATCTACAATTCCGGCCGCTACCGGATGGCGGGCCGCGGCTCGGCCGCCGGCCTGCTTGCCTATGGCAATGCCAACGAGATCGTCCGGGAGATGGCGGTCGAGGTGCTGCCGGTGGTGAAGAAGACGCCGGTGCTTGCCGGCGTCAACGGCACCGACCCCTTCGTGCTGATGCCGCAGTTCCTCGGCGAACTGAAGGCCATGGGCTTTTCCGGCGTGCAGAACTTTCCGACGATCGGGCTCTTCGACGGCCAGATGCGCGTGAGCTTCGAGGAGACCGGCATGGGCTACGGGCTCGAAGTCGAGATGATCGCGCATGCGCACCGGCTCGATCTGCTGACCACGCCCTATGTGTTCAACGAGCAGGAGGCGATCGACATGACGGCGGCCGGTGCTGATATCGTGGTCGCCCACATGGGGGTTACGACCGGCGGCTCGATCGGCGCGACCTCGGCCAAGTCGCTCGACGATTGCGTCGGCGAGATCGCGGCGATCGCCAAGGCCGCGCGCTCCGTGCGCAAGGATGTCATCGTGCTCTGCCATGGCGGGCCGATCTCGATGCCCGACGACGCGCGCTACATCCTGGAGCGCTGCCCCGGCTGCCACGGCTTCTACGGCGCGAGCTCCATGGAACGCCTGCCGGCGGAGGCGGCGATCATGCGGCAGACGCAGGAATTCAAGTCACTCACCATCGGTACGGTGGTCTGAAGACAACGGCTCGGGAGGAGCAGCAGGCATGACGACGGACAAGTATTTTCTCTACCCCAAGGACGTGAACAGCTTCGGCTTCGACTGGGGTCGGCTGGCCCTGACGGTGGCGCCTGAAGTCAACGGGGCGACCCGCTTTTCCGGCGGCGTCGTCGATCTGCCGAGCGGCGAGGGTCATTCGCGCCATAATCATCCCGGCGCCGAGGAGATCATCTTCGTCATCTCCGGCGAGGGCGAGCAGATGGTGGAGGACGAGGCGGGCAATCCGGTGACGAAGAAGGTCGGGCCGGGCTGCACCATCTATGTGCCGGAAAGCCGCTTTCATTCGACGAAGAACACGGGCTCCGGCCCGATGCAGCTCTTCGTCGTCTATTCGCCGGCAGGACCCGAGCTCGGGCTTCGCGACCTGCCCGACTTTCGCTTGATTCCACCTGGCGCCTGATCCCGCCCGGCGCCTGAAACGACAACGGTCTGGCGCATTTCCTGCGAAATCCGGAACGCGAGAAATGCGCTAGCTTTCTGTTTTTCCGCATTATCCGACGCCGAAGCGACCTCGCTTCGGCTGGAAATGCTCTAGCGGAGGAAAGCCTGTGAATATCACCGCAAGGGACACGAGGGGCGCAGCCCCCTTCGACACCGAGAAACTCGATCGCCTGATGGAGGCGGCAGGCATCGACGTGCTGGTCGCGACCTCCAAGCACAACACGCAATATCTGCTCGGCGGCTACAAGTTCATCTTCTTCGCCGCGATGGATGCGATTGGCCACAGCCGCTACCTGCCGATGGTGATCTACGAGAAGGGCGCGCCTGACCACGCCGCCTATGTGGGCAATCGCATGGAGGGCGGCGAGCACCAGAACAATCCGTTCTGGACGCCGGCGGTGCACACCGCGACCTGGGGCACGCTCGATGCGGCGGCACTCGCCGTCGAGCACCTCGCGAAGATCGGCAAGGCAGGCGCGCGCATCGGCATCGAGCCCGCCTTTCTGCCGTCGGATGCGCGCGACCTGCTCGCCGCACGGCTGGAGGGCGCCCGCTTCGTCGATGCGACGCACACGCTGGAGCGGCTTCGCGCCATCAAGACACCGGAGGAACTGGCGAAACTGAAACAGGCCTCCGAACTCATCACCGATTCGATGCTTGCGACGATTTCGGCGGCGCGCGACGGATCGAGCAAGACGGAGATCATCGAACAGTTGCGCCGCGAGGAGACGAACCGCGGCCTGCATTTCGAATATTGCCTGCTGACGCTCGGCGCCAGCCACAACCGCGCGGCCTCGCCGCAGGTCTGGAAGGCGGGCGAGGTGCTGTCGATCGATTCCGGCGGCAACTATCACGGCTATATCGGCGATCTCTGCCGGATGGGCATTCTCGGCGAGCCGGACGCGGAGCTGGAGGATCTTCTGGCCGAGGTCGAGTCGATCCAACAGGCGGCCTTCGCCAAGGTCAAGGCGGGGACTGCCGGGAGCGAGATGATCGTCGCGGCGGAGGCGCTGCTGAAGGCCTCGCCATCGGCGGCCTTCACCGATTTCTTCTGCCACGGCATGGGCGTCATCACCCACGAGGCGCCGTTCCTGATGACCAATCACCCGGTCGCCTATGAGGGGATCGACGCGGCGCATCCGCTGGAGGCCGGCATGGTCATCTCGGTCGAGACGACGATGCTCCATCCGAAGCGCGGCTTCATCAAGCTGGAAGACACGCTCGCCATCACCGACGACGGCTACGAGATGTTCGGGGACCGTGGACGGGGCTGGAACCGCGGCGGGGCCTGATCCGCCATCCGGATCGATAATGGAAACAGGGCGGGCGCGTTCCACGCCCGCCTTCGGCTTGTCAGGCGGC
>CAMPIK010000161.1 GCA_946886325.1 uncultured Shinella sp. | reverse complement strand
GCGTCAAGGCCTTCAAGGACGGCGGCCATGACGGCGTCGTCGCCTTCGGCGGCGGCTCCGGCCTCGACCTCGGCAAGGCGGTCGCCTTCATGGCCGGCCAGTCGCGACCGGTCTGGGATTTCGAGGACGTCGGCGACTGGTGGACGCGGGCAAGCGTCGAGGGCATCGCCCCGATCATCGCCGTGCCGACGACGGCCGGCACCGGCTCGGAAGTCGGACGCGCCTCGGTCATCACCAATTCCGAGACGCACACCAAGAAGGTGATCTTCCATCCGAAGTTCCTGCCGGCGGTCACGATCTGCGATCCGGAACTGACGGTCGGCATGCCGAAGGTCATTACATCAGGCACCGGCATGGACGCCTTCGCCCATTGCCTGGAAGCCTATTGCTCGCCCTTCTACCACCCGATGAGCCAGGGCATCGCGCTTGAAGGCATGCGCCTCGTGAAAGACTACCTGCCGCGCGCGTACAAGGACGGAACCGACATCGAGGCGCGCGCGCACATGATGTCGGCCGCCGCCATGGGCGCCGTCGCCTTCCAGAAGGGTCTCGGCGCGATCCACTCGCTGTCCCACCCGGTCGGTGCGATCTACAACACCCACCACGGCATGACCAATGCCGTCGTGATGCCGCCGGTGCTGCGTTTCAACCGGCCGGCGATCGAGGACAGGATCGCGGCCGCCGCCGCCTATCTCGGCATCTCCGGCGGGTTCGACGGCTTCTACGATTTCGTGCTGGCACTTCGCACGGAACTCGGCGTTCCCGACAAGCTGTCGGCGCTCGGTGTCGGCACGGACCGGATCGACGAAATGTCGGCCATGGCGATCGTCGATCCGACCGCCGGCGGCAATCCGGTCGAACTGACCCTGGACGCAGCCAAGTCGCTCTTTGCCGAGTGCATCTGATTTCACTGGGTTCAAGGATTGATGGGGCGGCGACCGCAAGGGTTGCCGCCCCTATTTCTTGCCATCAATATTGCCAGTTGCGACACGCGACGATTGTCATCAGAATGTCACGGAACCGTCATGGTTCTGCGCCGCCGCCCGCGCGGCCGGACCGGATGGTTGCGAGCGACGGTGCAATTGATGGCAGTCATTTCGATAGCGAACGCCAAGGGCGGTTCCGGCAAGACGACAGCGGCCGTGCTGCTTGCAACGGAACTGGCCGTCTCCGGCTTTCGCACGGCGCTTTTCGACTGTGACGACCTGAAGCTGGCCGCGGACTGGGCGCGGGCGTCCGGCCTTGGCGGCCGACTGACGCTGGTGGACGGCGTCACCGTCGCCAATCTGGCAAACAACCTGCGGGCGGTCGCGGGCAGCGTCGACCATGTCATCATCGACCTTTCAGGCGCGCGGGACGTGCTCGTCGCTCTCACGGTCGGCCTGTCCGATCTCGCGCTCGTTCCCGTCCAGGGATGCGCGATGGACAGTCGCGGCGCGTCGCAGGTGCTCGAACTCATCGATTTCGTCGGCGCCAATTCACGGATACAACTGAACCGGGCGGTGGTTCTGTCGCGCGTCAACCCACTCGTGACGACGCGAGCCCTGCGCAGCGTCAAGGCGCTGCTCTGCGCGAAGGGCATTCCGCTTGTCGATACGCCGATCATCGAGCGCAGCGCCTATCGCGACATGTTCGAAACGGGTGGAACGCTCTATTCGGCAAGCGCCTCCCGTATCAGCAATCTCGACAAGGCGCAGGTGAACATGCGGTCGTTCGTTGACGACGTGCTGCGCCTCGCCGGAGCGGTGCCGGGCAGGGACCGCCTGCCGACGGTGCCGCGCCGCGTGTCAGCAGCGTCACCTTCTCTCAGCCTGTCTGGCGAAGACGCCGGCCGCACCCGCACGGTCACCCAGCATCTTTGATATCGCCAATCTTCGCGAGGTGAATATTCGCAATTCGTTAACCAAGATTTGAAAGGTTCTGTTTACCGACGCCATTCCCGCGGGCGCCGTATGAGAGCGATGACCACGCTCGCGACATGCGAAAGAGAAGTCGAAATGCCAGTCATTACATTTGCCAATGCGAAGGGCGGAGCGGGCAAGACAACCGCCGCCCTGATCCTCGCAACGGAACTTGCCGCGCAGGGCTACCGCGTCACCATCCTCGATGCCGACCCGCAGCGCTGGATCACGAGCTGGTACGATCAGTCGGGAAGCCAGCCGAACATCAGCGTCATCTCCGAGGTCTCGATGGCGTCGATCCAGGGCCATATCCGCGAGAACGGCGCGCAGACCGATTATTTCGTGATCGATCTCGCCGGCGCACGCGACGCGCTGGTGGCAACGGCGATCGGCCTTTCCGACCACGTCTTCATCCCGATCCAGGGCTGTGCGATGGACGCCAAGGGCGGCGCGCAGATCCTCGAACTTCTGAAGCAGCTTCGCGAACGGGCCGGCATCACCATCAATCATTCCGTGGTTCTGACCCGGATGAGCGCCATGGTGACGACCCGCGCGATCACCGCGATCAAGGCGCTGCTGGCGGAACGCGGCGTCGCCGTGCTCGACACGCCGATTGCCGAGCGCACCGCATTTCGCGACATCTTCGACTGTGGCGGCACGCTGAGGTCGATGGACGACAGCAAGGCGTCCAACCTCGACAAGGCGCGGGAAAACGCCAGGGCCTTCGCTTCGGAAGTACTGAAGCTCGTGCCAGCCCGGTCACGCGCTTCGTCAAGTCGCAGCCTGCCTGGGTTGCTGCGCAGAGCAGCCTGAATCAATCCCGTCTTTGCAAAACGAAGCGCCGGTCTCGTGGGCCGGCCCTTTTCGCAAGGGCCATTGATCTTTGGCGATCAGTCGACGAATTCGACCGTGACGCCGGGAGAGGTCATCTTCGCCAGTTCGGTTGCATCCCAATTGGTCATCCGGATGCAGCCGTGGCTCTGGGTCTTGCCGATCTTCGAAGGTTCGGGCGTGCCGTGGATGCCGTAGGTCGGCTTGGAGAGCGCAATCCAGACGGTGCCGACAGGTCCGTTCGGACCCGGCGGGATCGCCAGAACCTTGTCGTTGCTGCCCTGCTTGAAGTTGACCTTCGGATTGTAGGTGTAGCCCGGATCGAGCGCGATGCGTTCGACCGTCACCAGGCCGGAGGGCGAGGGGGTGTCCGCCGAACCGATGCTCGCCGGATAGGCGGCGATCAACTGGCCGAATTCGTCATAGGCGAGGATCTGCTTGCGGCCCTTGTCGGCGAGGATCTTGGCGACCTTTCCGGTCTTCTTCCCGCCGACATTGATCACCTTGATGATGGTGCCGGGGATCGTGAAATCGGCGCCGGGGTTCATCGCCTTGAGATAGGCTTCGTCCATGTGGAATTTCTCGGCCAGCATTTCGGTGGTCGAGGTGTAGGAGAGCGCGGGCAACAGGGCCTTTTCGCCGTAATCCTCCGGAATAGCCGCAACATAGGGTCCTGCGGCGTCAGCGGGGGTGATCTCGTAGGTCGTGAAGGGCATGCCGCCATTGAGGCGCAGGCGCTCCAGGATCGCCTCGGTGTCGTTCGGGTCGAGCGCGCCGCCGCTTGCCTTCTGCCAGGCCTCGATCGCCTTCATGACGTTCGAGCCCTTCTTGCCGTCGATCACACCCGGCGAAAAGCCTTCGCGATCGAGGAAGACCTGAAGCGCTGTGATCTCGGCGGAGCTCTTCTCGCCGATGGCGATCGCCGTGTCGAATTGCGGGCCGGGAACGAAGGCGCCGCCGGTGTCCGTCGTGTCGTCCGGCAGCGAGGCCATCTCGCCGGGGTTGGCCGACAGTCCGTCTTCTCCGGCAAAACCGCCGTCGCCGGGCTGCATGTCGGGCAGGGCCTGCCGCTCGACGTTCTCCGGGAGCGAATCACGCAGTTCCGGTACCGAGCCTGTCGTTACGTCGCCTTCGAACCCGTCTCCGGGTGCCGGCGGAAAATAGTCCGGCGAGGTCTCGATCAAGCCCTCGATCGACGGATAACGATCCCGCTGCTGCACGGGGTCTTCGCCGGCTGCAAAGACCCGGTCTGCCGGCATTTCGGTTGCGACCACGGTACCCCAGGAATCGACATAGACGAGGCGCCCCTGTCCGTCGCGTCGCGCAACGAGGCTGCCGTCATCCGGCAGGCGGCGCACGATATGGCCGCTCGGCGTCACGAGCACGGTCTTTCCGTTCAGCCGGTTATCGAATTCCTGGGCGGAAGCCGAACTGTAGACAGCCGTCGAAGCGACGGTTGCGAGCAGGAAGAGTGTTGTTTTCAAAAGAGGATTCACGGTTTGACCTGAGACTGTGCGCATTTTGGCGGACCAAGCACCTGAATTTCGACGTTAGTGTGGAGAATGTGCGGCCAAGGTAAACGGTTCCCTAATTTCGGGTCACGTTGCCTTGAACAATGCGTGCAGCGGCGGGATTTTATTGAGCACGGCAAACGTGTTCGAAGCGGGACGAAACGACGAAAGCGTTTCTCACATGCGGACGAGTTGTTTTAGGGTGCCGCGACCAATCGCCGAGCATCCTCTATCCGGAGACCGACATGAGCCTCGCCCTGACCGCAGAGACCGCGGCCCACCAATTCGACCTCGCCCTCGATCCGGCCTCCGTTCTCGACGTGCGCGATGCGGTCTTCCATGGCGTCAACCTGGCGCCCGGTTCGGCCATTCCGTCCGACGGCGATCCGCGCATCGACAGGGCGCTGCCCGGCTTTCTCTTCACCTGCGGGCCGGATCACATCCGCCATCCCGAGCCGATCGAAGGTGCCGATGGCCGCCTCTACCCGCTGCACGGGTCGCTGTCTTCCCATCCGGCAAGGGATATCCTGATCGAGGAGGACGCCGACGAAGCGGTCTGCAGCGGGCGGGTGCCCGTGACGCTCGCGACGGGGGAAACGGCGGAACTCTTCCGGACATGGCGCGCCGATCGCGCCACGGGGCAGATCGCGCTCGACGACCGCATGACGAATAGCGGCGGGCAGTCCTGGCCGACCGCCGCCATGTACCATATCAACATCAACACGCGGCTCTTCGATGGCTCGACGATGCTCAGCGGCGCGATGCTCGACGGCGGCGTGCTTCCCTGGCGTTTTGCCGAAGGCGACATGTCGATCTTCTGCGTTCCGGCTTTCGAGACTGCCGTGGACGGCTGGGCGGAGATCGCAATCGGCCCACTTCCGGCGCTCGCCGGCCGCAGCCTCCATATCCGCTTCCGGACCGACACGCTGCCTTACCTCCAGGTCTGGCGCAACAAGTCGCCCGGCTGCCACGTGATGGGCATCGAGCCCGTCAGCAACCGCCTTGCAAGCCGCGCGGAGCTGATCGCCGCGGGCGAGATGAAGGACCTCGCGCCCGGCGACGGCGTCGACTATGCGCTGACCTTCGCGGTGCGATAGGGCGCGGTTGCAACGGATTGACGGCCGAAAGGGCGCGGCTTAAACCCGAAGCCGGAGCGAACACGAAGAGGACAGCCCGATGGATATCCGCCCGATCGACGACGACTATTCCGTTTCCGGCCAGATCGCCGTCGACGACCTGGACGCGATCAAGGCCATGGGCTTCAAGTCCATCGTCTGCCATCGTCCGGATCACGAGGCGCCGGACCAGCCGGATTTCGCGCTGGTCGCCGCGCGCGCCCAGGAACTCGGTATCGAGATCGCCCATATCCCGGTCGGCCCGATGGGCGTGACGGCGGATGCCGTGCGCGAGATGGTCGACGCGCTCGACGAACTGCCGCGCCCGATGCTCGGCTACTGCCGCTCCGGCGCCCGCTCGACGAACATCTACGGCCAGACGCAGCACCTGAGGGGATAGCGCCGCAACCTGCTTGGACGGTCACCGGGAGCGTGTTAATCTCTGACGATGAGCGGACTTTCACGCAAACTGACCGTCGATATCGACCCGCAAACCGCCGAACGCATGCATCGTGCGATCGAGGCCGGCGACTATGTCTCGGATTCCGATGTCGTCCGCGCCGCGCTGGATTTGTGGGCGGAGCGTCGGGAGCAGCACGCGCAAGATGATGCGGCTCTCAAGACGGCCTATGAAGACGGTGTTGCCAGTGGAGAAGCGGTTGCCATCGACCGGGTGGCTTTTCTTGCCGGCGTGAAGGCCGCGCGTGGCTGAATATCGTCTGACGCCCAAGGCCGTCAACGATCTCCGGGATATCTGGCAC
>CAMPIK010000160.1 GCA_946886325.1 uncultured Shinella sp. | reverse complement strand
GTCCACAGCTTGCCGTCCTTGAACAGCGGATTGCCGCTCTCGATCAGGGCGGAGAGGGCCTCGACCGTGGCGGTGACGGCGGTGCCGGCATTCAGCGACGCGGCCTCCTCCAGCGTCGTGTCCATGCCGGCCACGGGGTTGAGGCCGGCGGCGGCGCGGGTCTTCGGATCGGTGGAGCCGCCCATCGAGGTGCCGCGGGAAGATTTGGAGGCTGTGACCTTCTCGGCATGCTGGCGCGCCGAATTTTCCACCGTCTTGCGGTGTTTCCCTGCCTTGGAAGCGACCTCGCGGCGGCTCTCGACCGTCGACTGTTCCGCTTCCGCTTCGAGCTGCTTCACCCAGTCTGACACGCTGCCGGACAGCGGCTCGCCCTCGAAGGGCGCCTGGGGCGCCTCTTCGAAACCCTTTCCTGTGCTCACGGCCGCATCGCGCTTCGCGCTGGCCTCCGCACGGGGCGCGGAACGATCCGCGACGGGCGTTCGCCCTTGCCGGGCGGTGCCCGGTTCTTCAAATGCGGTCTCTGAGGGGGATTTTTTCGGGGATCTGGCCATGGCGGGAATATGGAGAGAGTCCGCCGGAAAGAAAAGGGGGCCGGGAGTACAAAAGGGAAACGGAATGCGCTCCCGGCCGCCACGGGGATATGGGGCCTACAGGATGAAGTCGCGGGCGAACATGTCCATCGAACCGGTCACTTCCAGCACGAAGTCGGCCTTGCGGTCGCCGTTGAGGTCGCCCTTGACGAGGGCGGCGTTGAAGCCGCCGCCGACGCGCTCGGTTTCCCAGATCAGTTCGCCCTTGCGGCCGGTGAAGTTCGCGCCTTCGTCTGCGTTGAAGCTGAACTTGTCGTTCTTCGCCGTGCCCTTCTTGGCGTCGATGCGCGACAGGTCGATCTTGTCGGCGCCGTTGAACGTGCCGAGCTTGAAGTCCTCGATCACGTCGCGCTTGCCGACGGCCTTGCCGATGTCGGAGGCCTTTTCGAAGATGAAGCGGTCGCCGCCGTCCTTGCCGTAGAGCCGGTCGGCGCCGCCGCCGCCGGTGATCGTGTCGCGGCTGTTGCCGCCCAAGATCGTGTCGATGCCGGCGCCGCCGGCGATGACGTTTCTCTGGTTGCCGCCGTCGATCGTGTCGTTGCCGGCGCCGCCGAAGAGGAAGTTGTCGGCGCTATAGGCGCCGGCGATCCTGTCATTGCCGCCATAGCCGAAAATCCGGAAGGTCGAATCGGTGCTCGACGGATTCGGTTGCAGCAGGTTGTTCTTGTTGTCGCCTCTGATGATCGCCATGGGGGTCTCCGGATTGATCGAACGGCCGGCTAACGGGGATGGCCGGTGCATCCCAATGGTCGCGGGCAGGCCCCGATGGAAAGACCGGGCGCGACGAAGCGGCGGTCAGCGCCGACGAGCGGGCCGACTTTCGACGAACCGCTGCTTTTCGTCGCCGGACGGCACTCGACATCGAGGGGGCCGGCGATCCATTATCCGCCAATGAGCCTCGCCGCCGCCGTCCCCGCCGACATCTCCGATTCCGCTTCCGATTCCGGCCCCGCGCCGGCGGGGGATGACCTGCAGCGGGCGACGCTTCGGCTCGGCGGCCTTTATCTCGCGGCGGTGTTCCTGAGCGCCAGCCTGCTCTGGGGTGTCGCCGGCACGGACCCGGTCGATTCGGCCATCGGCAAGCTCTTCCTGCTCGCCGCCGCCGCCTTCGTCGCCATCGGCCTGACGCGGATGCTGATGGCGCTGCGGTCGCTGCCGCTGCCGGCAAAGGCGGTGTTCTGCTTCGTGCTGTCGCTCTTCGCCGGCGCGCTCTACTGCCTGATCGACCATGCGATCTACATCGTCTGCGTCTATCCGCAGGCGACGGTCTGGGCCTGGTCGGATGTCGCCTACAATTTCATCTACGGCACCTCGCTCTATTTCGGCTGGAGCTGCCTGTTCCTGGCACTGTCCTACAGTTTCGAGCTGCGCGACCGCGAGCGGCGGCTGGCGGAGATGCGCGAGGAGGCGCTGGCGGCGCAGATGCAGGCGCTGCACTACCAGCTCAATCCGCATTTCCTGTTCAACACGCTGAATTCCATGGCCGGGCTGATCGAGGAGGGCGCGCGCGAGGAGGCGCGCGACATGGTCCTGTCGCTCTCCGCCTATATGCGGACCACGCTGTCGCTCGATCCGTTCCAGGACCTGCCGCTGGACGAGGAGATCGCGCTGCAATCCGGCTATCTCGCGATCGAACGCCACCGCTTTTCCGATCGCCTGAACGTGACGATCGACATCGACGCGGATGTGCGCGACGCCCGCGTGCCGGGGCTGATCCTGCAGCCGATCGTCGAGAATGCGGTCAAGCACGGCGCCGGCCGCAAGACCGGGCACGTGACGATCGCCATCCGCGCCTTCGCCGAGGCCGGCAAGCTCTGCATCGTCGTCGAGAACGACATGGCCGGCACCGGCCGGGTGGCCGCCTCGGCGCGGCTGGGCATCGGCCTGCGCAATGTCGGCGCGCGGCTCGACCGGCGCTTTCCGGGCGACAGCGCGCTCGCCTATGGCGCGGCCGGCGGCGGCCGGTTCCGTGTCGCGCTGACGATGCCGCTCAGGTCCGCATGACCGCGCTTGCCGTGCTCATCGTCGATGACGAGCCGATCGCGCGGCGGCGCATGGCGCGCCTGCTTTCGGCGATCGACGGGGTCAACTGCGTCGGCGAGGCCGGCGACCTGCCGCAGGCACTGGCGCAGATCGCGGCGCTCTCCCCGGACGTGCTGCTTCTCGACATCCAGATGCCGGGCGGCGACGGTTTCGCCGTGCTCGAACAGGCCGGTCCCCGTCCGCCGGTTCCCGTCTTCGTCACCGCCTTCGACCACCATGCGGTGCGCGCCTTCGACGTCAATGCGGTGGATTACCTGACAAAGCCGGTGGCGGCGGAGCGGCTGCGGCAGGCGCTCGACCGGGCAAAGCTCGCCGTCGAGGCGCGCGACAGAAGCGACAGCGTGACGGAACTGAAGGAAACGATTGCGGCCTTGCGCAAGGCGCTGCGCGAACAGACCGGGCGGCAGACCCAGTTCTGGGTCAAGTCGCGGCGCGAGATGATCCGCGTTCCCGCGGAAAAGGTGCTGCGCTTCCAGGCGGACGGCGACTATGTGCAGATCCACACGGAGGAGGGCAGCTTCCTCTACAACGAGAGCCTCGCGGCGCTGGTCCGCCGGCTGCCGGGCGAGGATTTCCTGCGGGTCAGCCGCAGCGCCATCCTGCGCCGGGACCAGGTCGTTCGCATGCGGCGCGGTCCTTTCGGCGCGCTGGTCGCGGTCCTGCGGGACGACAGCGAGGTTCGCGTCGGCCGCACCTATCTGGGCGCAGTGCGGGAGGCCCTGCTTTGAGGCAGATATCCGTCGTGTCACGGTGCGGGCGCCGACGGGAGGAACAAAACGTCGGAAGGCCGATTGAATTCGCGGACGGGCTTGCGGTCCGATCGGCGGCGGATGGAGCCTGAAGGCTGCGAAACGGCGCCCTGTCGCGTGGCGCCTTGTCGATTGCAAAAACACACGGGAGGTTGGAGACATGGCAGTCAGGCGGATGGACAATGTCGGAATCGTTGTCGAGGACCTCGGGGCGACGATCGATTTCTTTCTCGAACTCGGCCTCGAACTCGAAGGGCGGGCGACGATCGAAGGAGAGTGGGCCGGGCGCGTCACGGGGCTGGGCGACCAGCATGTCGAGATCGCCATGATGCGCACGCCCGATGGACACAGCCGGCTCGAACTCTCCCGCTTCATCAGGCCGCCCGTCATCGCGGACAACCGCAAGGCCCCGGTCAACGCGCTCGGCTATCTGCGCGTCATGTTCGCCGTGGATGACCTCGAGGAGACGCTGGAGAGGCTGCGCCCGCGCGGCGCCGAACTCGTCGGCGAGGTCGTCCGGTATGAGGACGCCTATCTGCTCTGCTACATCCGCGGACCGGAAGGCATTCTCATCGGTCTCGCCCAGCAACTTGGCTGATCGCAGGAAGAGCATGTATCGCGGCGGCAAAGGACCGGCGTCAGCGCATGCGGCGGCGGGCAAGCCATGTGCGCAGGCGCTCGCCGAGGGCAGGCGGCAGGCGGGCTTCGATGGCGCGCAGCGGCTTCAGCACCTGGCGATCGACGGCCGACAGGGAGAGCAGCGCGGCGTGCGCCAGCGCTTCGAGCGCGGCCGGATCGGGCGGCACCGGATCGGCGGGCTCGGGCGTGCGGTCGGCAAAGGCGGCGGCGTCCCACCAGCGGGCGTCGGCCGAAACGGCGGCGGCATCGACATCGGTCATCAGCGGCAGGAGTGCGCGGTTGCCGGCCGTGGTTTCGGCGATCACCTCGGCGGCGAGCGAGGGGTCGATCACCCAGGGCGCCTTGCCCTTGAGGGTCGGCAGGTGGCGGGCATAGAGGAAATCCGCGCCGGGGCCGGGCCGCAGGTCCGGATGGGTCTGCATCAGGCGCAGCAGCACGGCGGGCGCGGTGCGGTTGCTGCGCGGACCGCCGACGAGCGGCAGGCCGGTGGCGCGCCGGAAGGCACCGACCACGTCGAACGAGGCCGGCATGACGCGGATGGCGGCGACGCCGGGCACGGTCTTCCAGGCTTCGACCGTGGCGTGCCAGTCGTAGCTGCCGAGGTCGCGCTGCCGGCGCATCCACCGGTCGAAGGGCCGGTCGTTCCAGGCTCCCCATTGCCACCAGGCGGAATTCAGCCATTCGACCTGAGGGCGCACCGAGACGACGATCTCGGCGCCGGGCGCCACGCGCTCGACGAACCGTCTTTCGGCGAAACGCGCGGCATGGCGCGCCCAGCCCTCGTTGGAGAGAACCACGTCGCGGCCGGCGGCGCGGTGGCGGGCGATGGTGCGGGCAAGCGCGTCGAGGTCGACCGCACCGTCCAGAAGATCGAGCGTCGTCGCGCCGTTGGCATGGCCGGCATTGCGTGTTTCGGCCTGCCGCGTCAGCCGGCGTCCCTCGATCAGGCGCAGCTTGTGATCATGGGCGAGATAGATGGCTTCCGGCCCGCTTTCGCGCCCAAATCGGGGGTTCGCGGAGAGCGCCGCCTGAAGCGCGCTGCTGCCGCATTTTCCCATGCCGATATGCAGAATGGCTCGTCCGCCGCGTGCCGTCATCGAATTCCAGTGCCTGAAACGTATCTCTCCATAGCGCGAAGTCTTCCGGGGTGGAAAGAGCGAAGCGTCGCAGGCAGGATCGACCGTGGACCGTGCAGGAGCTGGCGGCATGCAACAGGCAATCGACGAACAGGCGCTGATGCCCGGCGCAGAGGTGTTGACCGGCCTCTCCGAGGAGATCGGCCGCTATAACGAGACGCGGCCGGCCGAGGCGGGCGCACTTTTCGGCCGGCAGATGCTCTTCATGGGCACCTATGCGGTGGTGGTGCTGTTCGTCATCTATCTTGTCGTGCAGAACGGAGCGCCGGAAGCCCTGCAATGGGTTCTCGTCGGCACCGCCATGTCCGGCTGGTTCATCTGGGATTTCGCGTTGAAACCGGCCCGCGAATTCCAGCAGACGCTGCGCGACCGCATGCTGCCGATGATCTTCGGTTTCGTCGAGCGCGTGCGCTACTACCACGGCAGCGCCCCCGGTTTCATGACCTCCATGCCCGGCAACGAGCTGGTCCGGCGCACGCGCAACGTCCATCGCGACACGATCGCTGGGCGCTACGAAGGGCTCGACTTCACGATGACGGAGACCGAGCTCAGCACCGGCAGCGGCAAGAGCAAGGAGACGACCTTCCTCGGCGTCATCTTCCACTTCCGGCACGAAACCGGCTTTCCCGGCCTGCTGATCGCGACGAAGAAGCCGAACGCCGTCAGCCTGTTCTTCCGCGACTTCTTCGACAGCAGCGGCCTCCAGACCGTGACGAGCGGCATTATCTCGGTGGACGAGCAGCACGAGTTCCGCACGAACAACCCGCAGGCGGCCACGCCGATCGTCCAGGGCGCGCTTGCCAAGGCTCTGGACTATCTGGCCTCCGTCTGGCCCGATGGCATCGTGCGAATCGCGATGAAGAATCAGGATTGCTACCTGCTCGTGCCGTCGAAGAAGGATTTCTTCGAGCTTCCGGGCATCCGCACGCCGATCGATTTCGACATCCATGTCCGGCCGATGATCCG
>CAMPIK010000159.1 GCA_946886325.1 uncultured Shinella sp. | reverse complement strand
TCCTCCATCATGTAGGTCAGGAGTTCGCGGAAGAGCGAGGTGTAGATCGCGTCGATCTCGTCGTCGCGCTCGCGGATCGCCTTGGCCTTCTCCACGGAGCGCGTGGCATAGACGTCGAGCACTTCCTTGAGCTGCATCAGGGCAAGCTCCGCCAGATGCTCGATGCCGCGTCCGAGTGCGCGCGGCATGCCGGTGCTCTGCACGGCGATCACGCGCTTGGCGGTGTTCTTGCCGAGGTCGCCGACACGCTCCAGCTCGGCCGCGATGCGGATCGCGCCCATGATCTCGCGCAGGTCCGCCGCCATCGGCTGGCGCTTGGCGATCGTCACGATCGCCTTCTCGTTGATCTGGCGCTCGGCCTCGTCGAGGATGACGTCCTCGGAGATCACCTTCTGGGCGAGCCCGGCGTCGGTATTGACGAGCGCGCGAACCGCGTCGGCCACCATCTGCTCGGCCGTGCCACCCATTTCGGAGATGCGGCGGGTCAGGTACTTCAGTTCCTCGTCGTAGATCGAGACGATATGGGTCGATGACATGATCTTGTCCTCAAAAGCGCTCGGAAAAGGCGATCGGCGATGCGGCTGGCATCAGCCGAAGCGGCCCATGATGTAGTCCTGCGTGCGCTGGTCATCCGGATTGGTGAACATCTTGTCGGTGTCGTTCTCCTCGACGAGGTTGCCGAGGTGGAACATGGCGGTGCGCTGCGAAACGCGGGCTGCCTGCTGCATCGAGTGCGTCACGATGACGATCGTGAAATTCTCGCGCAGTTCGTGGATCAGTTCCTCGACCTTGGCGGTCGCGATCGGGTCGAGCGCCGAACAGGGCTCGTCCATCAGGATGACCTCGGGGCTGACGGCAACGGCCCGCGCGATGCAGAGACGCTGCTGCTGGCCGCCGGAAAGGCCGGTGCCCGGCGAGTCCAGCCGATCCTTGACCTCGTTCCAGAGGCCGGCCTTCTGAAGCGCGGACGCGACGATGTCGTCGAGGTCGGACTTCTTGGCGGCGAGGCCGTGAATGCGCGGACCGTAGGCGACGTTCTCGAAGATCGACTTCGGAAACGGGTTCGGCTTCTGGAACACCATGCCGACCTTGGCGCGCAACTGCACCGGATCGACCTTCGGGTCGTAGATGTTCTCGCTGTCGATGGAGATAAGGCCCTCGACGCGGCAGCTTGCGATCGTGTCGTTCATGCGGTTGATGCACCGCAGGAAGGTCGACTTGCCGCAGCCCGACGGGCCGATGAAGGCGGTCACGGTGCGCGGGCGGATCTCGATGTTCACGTCCTTGATGGCGTGCTTGTCGCCATAATAGACCTGGACGTCACGGGCGGAAACCTTCGTCGTTTCATTCATTGCTGCAACCTTCGGCGTGGGCGTCATTGTCGTTGTCATGCCGGACATGTTCATCATGTTACTCCCTTTTACCAACGACGCTCGAAGCGGCGGCGGAGAATGATCGCGATCAGGTTCATCATAATCAGGAACACCAGCAGCACGATGATGGCACCGGAGGCGCGTTCCACGAAGGCCGGGTCACCGCGCTGCGTCCAGTTGTAGACCTGGACAGGCAGGGCCGACGCCGGATCGAAGAGGCCGTCCGGCGGGCCGGCCGGATATTCGCGGACGAAGGCGACCATGCCGATCAGGAGCAGCGGTGCGGTTTCGCCGAGCGCCTGGGCGAGACCGATGATCGTGCCCGTCAGGATGCCCGGCATCGCAAGCGGCAGGACATGGTGGAAGATCGACTGCATCTTCGAGGCGCCGACGCCGAGTGCGGCATCGCGGATCGACGGCGGCACAGCCTTCAGCGCGGCGCGTGTCGCGATGATGATGGTCGGAAGCGTCATCAGCGTCAAGACGAGGCCGCCGACGACGGGTGCCGATTGTGGCAGGCCGACGAAGTTGATGAAGACGGCGAGACCGAGGATACCGAAAACGATCGAGGGAACGGCCGCGAGATTGGCGATATTGACCTCGATCAGGTCGGTCAGGTGGTTCTGCGGCGCGAATTCCTCGAGATAGATCGAGGCGGCGACGCCAAGCGGCAGCGACAGCACCAGCACGATCAGCATCATATAGGCCGAGCCGATGATGGCGACGCCGAGGCCGGACGCTTCGGGCCGCGTGTCGGATGCGTCCGGAGCGGTGAAGAAGTCCCAGTTGAAGCGCGTCGTCAGGACGCCGGCTTCCTTCAGCTTGTCGGCAAGCTGGAGCTGTTCCGGCGAGGTGTTGCGGTCGAGTGCCGCACTCTCCATCGTCACGCGGCCCTTGTAGTAGCCGTCGATGCGGCCGGCGGCGAGCAGGTCGAAGGACACGGTCTGGCCAATCTGCGAGGGATCGGCAATCACATGGTTGCGCAGGCTGGCCGGCGCTTCCTTGGAGATCAGCTCCGATGCCGCCTTGGCGTTCATGCCATCGACGGTAATGCCCTTGGCTTCCATCGCACTTGCCAGCGCCGTCTCGATCAGCGGCGCATAGCCGAAGGTCGAGACCTTGGCGATGCTCTCCGGATCGCGATTGCCATCCTTGTCGAGCTTTGCCGGATCGAGAAAGACGTCGAGCGTGACATAAGTCTGCTGGAAGGAGGACAGGCCGTTGGAGAGGATCGACGCCAGCAGGCCGACCAGCGCCAGGACGCCGAGGGTTACCGCGAGAGCGCCCCAGAGGCGGAACCGGGCCTCTGCCGCGTTGCGTTTGCGCGTGCGCGCATCAGGCGCCAGAATGGACTTGCTCTGAGGCACTTTGGCGACATTGCCGAATACGGAGACGTCGGTCATTCGTACTGCTCCCGGTATTTGCGCACGATGTAGAGGGCGACTACGTTCAGCCCCAGCGTGATGACGAAAAGTGTGAGGCCGAGCGCGAAGGCGACAAGCGTCTCGGGGCTTGCGAATTCCGTGTCGCCGGTCAACTGGCTGACGATCTTGACCGTCACCGTCGTCATGGCCTCGAAGGGATTGAGGTCGAGTTTGGCGGCAGCACCCGCGCCGAGCACCACGATCATGGTTTCACCGATCGCGCGGCTGGCGGCCAGCAGAATGGCACCGACGACGCCCGGAAGGGCCGCCGGCAGGATGACCTTCTTGATGGTTTCCGACTGCGTCGCGCCGAGACCGTAGGAACCGTCACGCAGCGACTGGGGCACGGCGTTGATGATGTCGTCCGACAGCGAGCTGACGAAGGGGATGATCATGATGCCCATGACGAGGCCAGCGGTCAGAACCGACGACGACGAGCTTCCGAGACCCATCGGCTGCGCGAAATAGTCACGCAGGAACGGACCGACGGTGATCAGCGCGAAGAGACCGTAGACGATGGTCGGGATGCCGGCCAGAACCTCGATCGCCGGCTTGGCGAAGCTGCGGACCGTCTTGCTGGCATATTCCGCAAGATAGATCGCGATCATCAGGCCGATCGGAACTGCAACCAGCAGCGCGATGAACGATACGTAGAGCGTACCCCAGAGCAGCGGCCAGATGCCGAGGTCGGAGCCGCCGCGGAACTGCGGGTTCCAGACCGTCGAGAAGAAGAACTCGGAGGCCGGATACATCTTGAAGAAATTGATGGTCTCGAAGACCAGCGAGCCGACGATGCCCGCCGTCGTGAGGATCGCGACCGTGGACGAGGCAATCAGCAGGGCCTTGACGAAGGTCTCGCTGATGTTGCGTGCCCGCATGAGGGGGCGGATCCAGGTATAGGACCAGGCTCCAAGGCCGATTGCGACCAGGAGGACCGCGATGGTCATCATCATGCTGCCGGTCTTGGTGCCCTGGCGATAGGCCTTGGCAGCCTCGAAGACCTCGGTCGGGACATCGCCGGCAAGCGCCACACCCACCTCGGCAAGGCGCGCGCGAATGGTCCCAAAGTCGATGCTGCCATCGGTCAGCGCGCTTTCGTCGAGCGTATCGCGGGAAAGAACCGCGTCGAGGCCGTCGGCAATGCGGCGAACGTCGGAAATGACAAGGCTGCGCGCGCCGCCATCGGGGATGACACTGTCAGGTATCATTCCGTCGATGCGGCTGTCGATGATCATCGGCTGAATGAAGAGCCAGGCGATGAGGAGAAAGAAGGCAGGTACCGCGATAAAAAGCGCGACGGTCTGGCCGTAATAGCTCGGAAGCGAGTGAAGCTTCGTGCCGCTTTGAGCTGAAAGAGACAGGGCGCGCGCCCTGCCGACGAAATAGCCGACTGTTGCAAGCACCAGCACGACAAGGAAGATCAATCCCACGCTCATCTTCTGCCCAAGCCCTTTGACGGAAAACAGAAAACCGGCGACGCCGTCATGGCGTCGCCGGCAGTGCTCGAAAGCTTAGTTCAGGGCGCCCATCGGGGTGCGCGCCTTGACGGCAGCCTGGGTCTTTGCGAGTTCCGGGTCGGAAACGAGACCGTAGGCGGCGAGCGGGCCGTCCGGGCCGGCCATTTCATCCGAAACGAAGAACTCGACATATTCCTGCAGGCCCGGGATGACGTCCAGGTGTGCGTTCTTCACGTAGAAGTACAGCGGACGGGAAACCGGGTATTCGCCGGAAGCGATCGACTCGACGGACGGAACGACGCCGCCCATGGTGCCGACGCGCAGCTTGTCGGTGTTGTTCTGGTAGAAGGACAGGCCGAAGACGCCGATGCCGTTCTTGTTGGCGTCGACGCGTGCGAGCGTCTCGGTGTAGTCACCGTCGATGTCGACGGATACGCCGTCGGTCCGCAGCGCCATGCATTCCTTTTCTTCGCCGCCAGCAGCCTTGATGGCCTCAGCAGCACCGTTTTCTTCGCAGCCTGCGATGAGAACCTTCTCGTCGAAGACTTCACGCGTGCCGTGCTTGGTGCCCGGGATGAAGGCGAGGATCGGCTGAGCCGGCAGGTCGGCGCGGATTTCGTTCCAGGCCTTGTAGGGGTTGTCGACGAGCTGGCCATCCTTCAGGACCTTGGCGGCAAGAGCGTTGTGCCAGTCGGCAGGGGTGAAGGCATAGTCCGGGCCGCTGATGTCCGAAGCGAAGACGATGCCGTCATAACCGATGCGGACTTCCTGGATGTCCTTCACGCCATTGGCGGCGCAATTGTCGATGTCCGACTGCTTGATGCGCGAGGAGGAGTTTGCGATGTCGATGGTGTTCTCGCCCACGCCTTCGCAAAGCTTCTTGCGGCCGGCACCCGAGCCGCCCGACTCGACGACCGGGGTCGGGAAGTCGAAGTTTTCGCCGAAGGCTTCGGCGACGATCGAGGCGTAGGGCAGCACGGTCGAGGAACCGGCGATCTGGATCTGGTCACGAGCCTGGACGACGCCTGCCGTTGCCAGCACGAGAGCGGCAACTGCGCAGCTTCCGAGATATTTCTTCATGGATTTTCTCCCGTAGAATTTTGGATTGACGCTTCGGCGTCGGCACCGCTCTAGAGGAGTTGCATAACAGTTTTGTGACAGATTTATTTCAGCAATGATTCCATGGCCGGACAGGCCGTATCGATGCGCTTTTCGGCAGACATTCATTCGCGTTTGCGTCCGCGATGGAATCGAAGCGCGCCCCTTGTATCCCGGGGGCGCGCTCCTTTGGCTCGATGGCGGCGCCTGTATGGCGCCGCGGGTCCCGTCAGTTCTTCACCACGTCTTCGAGGAAGAAGCGGCCGAGCGGATTCTGGTAGAAATTCTCGATGTTCTTGCGCGAGACGTTGATGAAGGGGCTGTAATAGAGGTCGATCCAGTGCACATCGGCCTTCGACATCTTCTGGATGTCGACATACATCTGCTCGCGCTTGGCCGGATCCATTTCGAGGCGGGCCGCGGCGACGAGGTCCTTGACCGCGTCGTTCTTGTAGCGGGTCATGTAGTTCATGTTGGCGTCATGACCGACGACGAAGGTCGTCTTCTGGTCGGGGTCGAGAATGTCGTTCGTCCAGTACATGACCGACAGATCGTAGTCGCCGGCGACCAGCATGTCCCAGGTCTGGCTGGGGTCCATCTTCTGCAGGTTCACCGTGATGTCGGCCTTCTGCAACTGCTGCTGCAGCAGCACGGCGATCTGCTCGTCGACCTCGTTGCCGGCATTGACGAGATAGTTCAGCGTCAGGCCGCTGACGCCGGCGCCCGTCAGCAGTTCCTTCGCCTGTTCCGGATCGTAGGGACGCTGGAGGTTGTCGG